>NZ_VPCL01000006.1:0-104590 GCF_013418235.1 Acinetobacter sp. YH12156 | reverse complement strand
GACAGGCCGGTATTCTAACCAACTGAACTACCGCTGCATCGCAAAAGATTATGGTGGGCGCTGACGGGATCGAACCGCCGACATTCTGCTTGTAAGGCAGACGCTCTACCAACTGAGCTAAGCGCCCTGATAAAGAGTGTCAATCTTTAGTTTAATCAAATTTAAGCTCAGGGACCTAAATTTAATTTCTTTTGAAATGGCGCAGCGGACGGGGCTCGAACCCGCGACCCCCGGCGTGACAGGCCGGTATTCTAACCAACTGAACTACCGCTGCATCGCAAAAGATTATGGTGGGCGCTGACGGGATCGAACCGCCGACATTCTGCTTGTAAGGCAGACGCTCTACCAACTGAGCTAAGCGCCCTCAAAAGGTCTATCGTATAAATGGCGCAGCGGACGGGACTCGAACCCGCGACCCTCGGCGTGACAGGCCGATATTCTAACCAACTGAACTACCGCTGCATTTACACAATGTCGCTATTGTGGCAAACGAGAATCAAGATCTTAAAGTGGCGCAGCGGACGGGGCTCGAACCCGCGACCCCCGGCGTGACAGGCCGGTATTCTAACCAACTGAACTACCGCTGCAACTATAAGGTCTCAACATGAAAGAGCTTGGTGGGCGCTGACGGGATCGAACCGCCGACATTCTGCTTGTAAGGCAGACGCTCTACCAACTGAGCTAAGCGCCCTTTCTAAACGTCTATCATCGTTTGATGGGTGCATTATAGAGAATCTGCACAGCCTGTCAAACGCTTTTCGGAATGTTTTCCACTTTTTAGGTGTGAGTGATTAAAAAATAGGTTGTTTGTTAAAAAAAACAACACTTTTTGTTTATTTTTTAAGTCTCTACCGAAATTTTTTAATTTCCAAAATGAAAATCACAACAAAATTTCCTGTCTTCTCTTGCGAGATTTCAGACTCACTCAGGCAGTATGCTTTAGTTCCGATCAAGAATTATACAAAGCTTTAAAATTACTCGGCGTTGTGTTCATGTAATCTTTCAACTGTCATTTATTTTTATGTGAAAAATAGCGATAAAGTTTAGCTTTAGACGATGATTCAACCCGTTTCATGCTGTAAAAATAGGATCTGGATCAGATTAATAAATGTCTTAAACTGTATTAAATCATCTCATCCCGCCCGTAAAAACAAAATCATTTTCACATGACATTAAAGATCGATTCATTATTCAGTATGCACACCCTTCAGCATTTTTGAATCTAATGCATGTTCCGAGATATACACCAAGGCATTCTCACCCACCAGGTCAAAGAGTTCAGCGACCTCCAGATTACGCATACGAATACAGCCATGAGAAAGTGGCTCTCCCATCATTTCTGTTTCTGGCGTGCCATGAATATAGATATAACGTTGATAGGTATCGCAGCCCTCGCCTTGATTAAAACCAGCTTCAAGCCCACTCAACCATAAAATACGGGTCAAGATCCAGTCACGTTGCGGAAACTCTGCTGCCAGTTCAGCATCATAAATTTCACCCGTCGCCTGACGTGCAATAAATACACTGTTTAAAGGTGCATTCTGACCAAACTTTTCAGCGATCTTGTGCCAGCCACGTGGGGTCTTGCCACTATTTTCAGTTTCACCAATGCCATTTTTACCAGTGGAAATCAGATATTGCTTGTTTAGACGTGGCAAATACAGCTTTTGTTGGGCGAGATCAATCAGGATATCTGCTTGATCCAGATGCAAGGTATTCATGACTTGTTATTCTCTGAATCTACTTTATTTAACTCTGTTTTCTTTAACTTTATCTCTGTTTTCTTTAACTTTATCTCTGTTTTTTCAATATGAATCGTTTCTTGATGAAGCATCACCTGATCCGGTTCAGGACGTCGCCATAACCAGATGGCCACAATCAGCATGGTGATATTGGTAAAGGCTTTTACTGCCAAGGGTGCGGTAGTAAACAGCATGATAATCCCGCTGATCAGCATCATGATACTGGCCAGCCATTTGGCCTTACGCGGTACAGTACCATGTGCCCGCCAATCTCTTAAAGTCGAGCCATATTTGGGATGGTTCAATAACCAGTTATCCATTTGTGGCCAACCTTTAGATGCCGCCCAAGCAGCCAGAATCAAAAAGACCGTTGTTGGCATACCCGGCAGGATTGCACCGATAAAGCCCAGGATCACAAACAGCACCACCAGACTCCGCCAAAACAACACTTTCATACATCAACCCTAACCGCAGAATTCAGGTAGTATAAAGCGTTTTCCGATACTGTCCGTTGTATTTCTGCACTTTTCACAGGTTGTACCATGTCTTTTTCCAGTTTAAACCAAAATCTTGTAGAAGCATGGCATCGTTATCAACATCCTCTGGTACGGCAACTGGCATTTGCTGTCGGCAGTCCGAATATCCTGTCCGGTATTCCCGAGGAGCTTGAACTCATACATCGCTTTGAGCTGCATGACAGCCAGACTTGGCAGCAATATCTTAGCCAGTATCATCCACGTTTGGAATTTCTCGATCAGCATCCAGAAGAATTAATCGAGTTTGTGCAGCGACTGAAAAGCACGCGTTTGGGGCTGCGCTTTGAAATGCTGGTCTGGTTCTGGTTACTCGACGATGCTTATCATCCCTATCGGCTACTCGGTCATAGTATTCAGCAAATTGAGGGTGCAAAAACCTTGGGTGAACTGGATTTCCTAGTCCTTAATACCGATACCGGACTGGTTGAACACTGGGAAATTGCCCTAAAATATTATCTGGCCGAAGCAGATTTTAGTCTGCCGCATTGGTACGGTTTGAACCGCACCGATACCTTAATCAGAAAAATGAACCATTTCACACAAAAACAGTTCCAATTTGATGAAGCTTTAGCACATTCTATTCAAAAACGTTTTTGTGTGATGAAGGGACAGTTGTATCTGCCGACCCATCATGCTGACCAGCCTATTCCCACCTGGATCAATACCGAGCGTCGCCTAGGTCTATGGGGACAGCATATTCCTGCTGCACAAGATGCGTTCTATCGCCTGCAACGGCATGAATGGATTTATCCGCAAGCCCAGCCAAGCAGTTTGACTGCGACCTGGTGGACGGATGGTCTCTATAAAAAAATCGATCGCAATGACTTCTATATGTATCGCCAACCGGTACTAAGCCAGTATCCATCACATAAGCCCCTATAAAGCATTACATTTATTAACCGAAGCACTATGAAAACCACATATTTTTTAGTGCGTATATTTTCTACTCTAAGTTCCACATCATAATAATTTTATTATTGATTATACGGAGATGATGATGAAAAAAATTCTTGCTGCTTCATTAATGATGGCTTTTGTATTAACTGGCTGTAACACCGTAAAAGGTATGGGCAAAGACGTGTCTAAGGCGGGCGATGCGGTAACCAATACTGCTGAAAAAACCTCTGACGAAATCCGTCAAAACTAGTTTTTTCTTAAATGCTCATAGAACCCTATCTCAGATAGGGTTTTTTTATATCGATCGTTCACATTCAAGCCGATATTCGCCTATTATAGAGCCGAGAAAATTATCGACTGTTGAAAACCGCATGAGCTCTTCCGCTACTCTCGATTTAAGCCTGCAACTATTACGTCAGCCTTCTGTCACCCCCATTGATCATGACTGCCAGAATATTATGGCGGAACGTTTAAAAAAGATTGGTTTCAATATTGAATCCATGCGTTTTGAAGATGTCGATAATATCTGGGCACGCAAAGGCACAGAAGGTCCGGTCTTCTGTTTCGCTGGCCATACCGATGTGGTGCCAACGGGCAACCTGGATGACTGGAACTCAGATCCATTTTTACCCGAAATCCGTGAAGGTAAACTTTATGGTCGTGGCAGTGCCGACATGAAAACGGCTTTGGCAGCTATGATCGTAGCGACAGAACGTTTTGTAGAAAAACACCCAAATCATAAAGGTTCAATTGCTTACCTGATTACGTCAGATGAGGAAGGCCCATCAATTAATGGTACAGTCAAGGTCATTGAAACCCTGGAAGCGCGTAATGAAAAAATTACCTGGTGTCTGGTCGGTGAACCGTCAAGTACCCATAAACTGGGGGATATTGTCAAAAATGGCCGTCGCGGTTCTTTAAATGCCAATCTCACGGTAATAGGCAAACAAGGTCATGTGGCATATCCGCATCTGGCAGTGAACCCGATTCATACTGCCTCTAAAGCGATTGCCGAGCTGTGTGACACCGTCTGGGACCATGGCAATGAATATTTCCCGGCAACCACTTTCCAGATTTCCAATATCAATTCGGGTACAGGCGCAACCAATGTTGTTCCGGGTAGCATGAATCTGCTATTTAACTTCCGTTATTCAACTGAAGTGACTGCCGAAGAACTTAAAGCACGTACTGTGGAAATTCTGGATCGTCACGGTGTGGATTATGATATTTCCTGGACTTTATCTGGCTTGCCATTTCTGACCCCGGTCGGCGAGCTGGTCAATGCTGCTAAAACTGCTATTCTAAATGTCACAGGCACTGAAACCGAACTTTCTACTTCTGGTGGCACCTCAGACGGCCGCTTTATTGCACCTACAGGCGCACAGGTACTGGAACTTGGGGTGTTAAATGCCACCATCCACCAGATCAATGAGCATGTTGATATTGCCGATCTGGAGCCACTGGCTGAAATTTATGAACAGATTTTAGTAAATTTACTCGCCAATTAAGTAAATTTATAACGCAATAAAAAAGGAACTCCATGGAGTTCCTTTTTGATATTTGATAGTTTGCATTACAGCCCGATTGTAGCCTGAATATTCGTCATATTCGGAATATGGAACAGCTGTTCATTCATTCGTACATATTGGAAAATTGCAGGGTCATTCACCGGCTGATCGACATCGACTACTTCAGAAATACGAATCCGGATGGTTTTCGGCATTTCATTGCACATTAGGGCAAAACGCTGATTGATCTCATCACCTTCAATCACCAGTGCCACGCCATGTTGACGTGAAGGCTCATTGATGGCATAGACTGGCAATTGTGCTTCATGCCATTCCACTATCTTGACCTGGGTATTGCTGTCCAGCGCTGACAGCACAATGTTTTGTGGCAATAACATCGGATCTTTGCCATGACAGTCAATAATATAGGCATCAATAAATCCGGTCGATACCGTAATCAGATGCTGAAGTTCCTGCTGGCTAATCTGATCAGCCATCTTGCTCGTCGAATTGCTCTGACTCATCGATTACCCCTGTTTTTCGGCAATTAATTGTTGAATATTGGCCAGCAGTTCAGCTTCCTGGAACGGTTTACCCATGTAGTGGGTCACGCCCAGACTGAATGCACGTTCACGATGTTTCTCACCAGTACGCGACGTAATCATGATAATCGGCAAGTCACGGTGAATATCATGGTGACGAACCAGGTTGGTGACTTCAAAACCATCCATACGTGGCATTTCGATATCCAGCAGCATCAGATCCGGTCTGACATTTTCTAGCTGCTCGATCGCATCTACACCATCTTTGGCAGTCACAATGTCATAGCCCTGACGTTCAAGCAGACGCGAAGTTACCTTACGTACTGTCACCGAGTCATCGACAATCATCACTAGACGGCGTGCATTGGAATGACGCGAACCATCACGCTGATCATGCATCTGTTTCACACGCTGTGTCGCCTGAATCTGACGCGCAATATTCTGGCCATCGAGAATCAGACAGACCTGACCATCACCCAGAATCGTAGCACCCGCCACGACCCCGATGTTGGCAAACTGCTGTCCAATCGGTTTCACCACAATCTGTGCACGTGAACCCACCAGTTGATCGACCAGCAAGGCAATGGTTTGGCCACTGTTGCCTTTAATCAGAAGCACCGGCAATGAATGACCGACATTATTCAGACGTGGAATCGGCTGAGTACCGACAAATTCAGACAGATAACGCAGCTTGTAGTTTTCACCATCAATCTTGAAGTAATCGTCTTTACTGTTAAAGTAAGTTTCCAATGTGGTCGGCGCAATCCGCACGATTCGGTCAATCTGCGCCAGAGAAATTGCATATTGCTGATCGCCCGCTTTCACCATCAAGGCATCACTAATGGCCACTGTCGTCGGTACGCGAATCATAAAGACCGTGCCCTTACCCAGTTCCGAGCTGACCGAAACATGACCACCGAGCAACTTGATTTCACTTTGTACCACGTCCAGACCAACGCCACGACCGGAAATCTGGGTGACTGCTTTTGCGGTAGTGAAACCAGGATGGAAGATATATTGTAGTATTTCATCCTGATCAATCGGCTGGTCGGCTTTGATCAGATCCAGACTGAGGGCTTTCTCACGAATTTTCTCCGCATCGATCCCCTTGCCATCATCACTGAAAGAAACGATGACATCGGTTCCTTGGCGGCTGATGTTCAATACAATAGAACCCACTTCCGGCTTGTTCAATGCCAGACGATCTGCGGTATCTTCCAGACCGTGGTCAATCGCATTACGCAACATATGTTCAAATGGCGTAACCAGACGTTCCAGAATATTACGGTCCAATTCACCTTCAGTATTCTGCACAATCAGTTCGGCAGGACGGTTCAAGGTGGTTGAGGTTTGACGCACAATACGTTGTAAACGCGGCAACATCCGGTCAAACGGCACCAGACGGGTACGCATCAGGCTTTCCTGAATCTCGGCCTGAATACGCGATTGTTGTAATAATAAACCTTCAGTTTCACGAATCTTGTCGGCCAAGGTGCTCTTGAAATCGACCAGATCCGATGCTGATTCTGCCAGAGATTTGGATAACTGGTTCAACGATGAATACTGGTCCATTTCCAGCGGATCGAAGTCGGCATAGCGCGAATTTTCTGAACCATGTTTGGCAATAATCTGTGATTCCAGCTCGCCTTCCATTCGACGCAACTGGTCGGCAAGTCGTTTGATCGCCAGTTCCATCTCGTTCAGGGTATTGCCAAGCTGACCCAGATCCATCTCGATCCGCGAACGGTTAATCGAGTTCTCACCCGACAGGTCAATCATCTTCTCGACCAGATCAGCAGAGATACGAATCATCTCGTTATTGCTATCGCTACTGCCTGTATTCGCCCACTCACCCATCATCTGTGGCGGTTCAGTACCATCACCCTCAACAAAACCAAAGTCGGTACTGACCACCAGATGTTCTGTTTTTGCCAGACGCTCAGGCAATTGCGCAGTGACGTCCACATAAGCAATCTTTTTCAGACTGCTTTGAAGCTGCTCAAAACCGCTATAGTCGCGCTGGAAAATTGCCTGTTTTAACCAGGCCAGTGTTTTCTGCAATAAGCCATCATAGGCATTCGAGTTAAATTGATAAACTGCAAACTGCTCGAAAGTGGTTTCCAGTTCATAGGCAATGCTGGCCACCTCTTCAGTTTCAATCATGCGTGCACCACCTTTAATACTGTGGGCAGCACGTTGTAACTGAAGTAATAAACTACGGTCACTACGCTGATCAAACCATTGATTGAGCAGCTTCTCTGCATTGGCCAGAATTTCTTCAGACTCTTCGAGGAAGGTTTCTTCAACGATTGATTTCAGCTCATCTTCTTCAGAGCGTTCAACTTGATTTTCAGTAAATCCAGGGATTTCAACTAATTTTTCTGTTTCAGCCAGATCAGTTGCAGGCTGTTCTGTCGCCACTGATTCTTCGAATGGCACTTCAGGAGTTGATAGCGTCTCTAACGCGGTCACGTTAAATGCAGCGGTTGTGCTTTCAACAGCAGCCAGCGTTTGCCCAGAAAGTAGTGCCTGAATATTTTGTAAAATTGCCACCGCTTCTGTCGCCGGATAATCAATGCCATCATCTCGAATGGACTGAATACGGTCGGACACGTTATCCTGTACCAAACGGACAATCTGGATTAAAGCAGGTGTTACGGCAATCTGCTGACGGATCACCCGTTCATAAATACTTTCCAGTTCATGGGCAATCAAACCGATATGCGAAGCCGCAATCATGTTTGCACCACCTTTTAAGGTATGCAAATGACGCATCAGATTGTTCAGTGAAGTCGTATCATCCTGTTTTTTGCTCCAGGTATTCAGATCTTCATCAATACCTGCCAGCAATTCATCGGCTTCTTCCAGAAAGATACCTAACAGTTCTTCATCGAAATCACGGTTGGTTTCAGCACTCTCGCGCTGTTGACGATCGGCTGCAATACGCTGGCTCAAGGCAGCGAAATCTACGCTGCCTGTGCTTAAGGTGTCAGCCGTTGGGAGAGTATCTGTGGTCGGCTCAACGCCTGACTTTTCAGTCTCTTCAGCAAAGATCTCAAGATCCTGTTGTACAAATGCCGACAGTTCACTTAAAGTTTTTTGAATGTCATCATTTAGAATGACGCGCTGTCCTGCAGCCAGGGTATCAAATAAATGAATAAATTCCTGATGTGCCTGTGCAAACAGTTCATAAGCATAATTGCTGTTTAACAGCACCGGCTTTTTAAGCAGGGCATCATAAGCCGATTTCAGATCTGCCGTGAATTCATGAATTCCTTTGGCCGCGCGGCTATCAGTATGCGCCAGTAATTCTGCAGCCTGTTGACTCAGTGCCTGGATATATTCCGGATAATCGACTTGTGCGCGTTTATCGAATTCAAACTCAGCATCGAGCAACAGGTCAATATCCAGTTCAACCAGTTTGGACACCAGACCTTGGGTTTGAACCGCATCTGATTCAGTGACCGCAAAGCCATAATCACTCCAGACTGCTTCAAAAGTGGCATAGACCGCATCTAGTTTTTCGGTATCCCCCTGACCTAATAAATGCACATAGTCACTGATAAATTCGGCATATTGAATCAGTAAGGCTGTTTCTTTTGAGGTCGAGACTATTTCATCTTGTAGCAAGGTTTTAAATAACTGTTCAACTTTAGAGCTGGCTTCAAAAATCTGTTCAATCTGCGCCATCGATGAACTGCCACGCAAGGTATGAATGGCACGAATCAGGGCATTATAATCTTGTGATTTTTCATCTTCAGTACGCAGGAAGGTGGCAATCGTTTCCAGATGCTCTTCGGCTTCTTCAATGAAGATGGCCACGGTTTCTTCAATATCAGTGCGAACCGCTACTTCTACCGGCGCTGTTTCGATAATAGCAGCAGATTCACTTAGGTCATGATCTGCAATTTCCAGCCCTGTGGTCTGACCTTCGGCAGTCAAATGATCGGCCAATGCTAATAATTCTTCTAACGCAGGTTCAGGTGAAAGGTTTTGTTGTAATTGTTGTCCCAACAGCAGCATTGGACGCAGGTCGAGATCGATTTCCTGTACATGTTTGAATTTTGGATATAAAGCATATTGATAGACATTCAGTACCGCTTGGGCAAATTTTTGCACCATCGCTGTCAGCTGAATTGAACCGGACAAGACCCGGTTCAGGGTATCTTCAACTGCCCAGGCCATTTCCCCTGCCGATTTTGCACCCACCATACGACCTGAACCTTTCAGGGTATGAAAATGACGGCGAATGGTCTTCAGATTTTCCTGATGATCTGGATTGACCAGCCATTCTGGAAATAAAGCATTTAACTCAACGAAGATTTCTTCGATTTCCTCAACAAAAATTTCAAGAATTTCTGCATCTTGATCAAGATAACTATCTTCAGGAAGCGTTGTCGTTTCAACTAAATTTTTTAATATTTCTTTCATAGCTTATGCTTCTTACGTTATGCCGCCAAGAAGGGCGCTCAAACTTAATTGTGACCGTCACGCAATACCTAATGTTTGAGGTTAAGTACATCTTGTCGAGGCTTTATCTGTATTTTTTGAATGTGCCTCAATCGTAATCAAGGCACATTCTCCCCATCATCGCTAACTTTATTCTGGTAGTTTAAAGTCAGCTACAGATTCACGTAATGCATCGGCCATATTTGCCAGTTCAGATACCGAACGTGCTGTATCGAAGGTGGCACTGGTGGTTTGCGAAGTAATTTCCTGTACGACATTCATCGTGGTCGCAATATGACCTGCAGATGCAGACTGCAGTTTCGCTGCATCGGAAATGTTCGCAATCAGTTTCGCCAGGTTATTCGATACTGTTTGAATCTCATCCAGTGCCACACCGGCATCTTTAGACAAGTTCGCACCACGTACAACCTCGGCTGTAGTTTGCTCCATCGAAATAACCGCTTCGTTGGTATCGGTCTGAATGGTTTTTACCAGGCCTTCAATCTGCTTGGTTGCAGACGCAGAACGCTCTGCAAGACGCTGTACTTCATCGGCTACAACTGCGAAACCACGACCGGCTTCACCCGCCATCGACGCCTGAATGGCTGCGTTCAATGCCAAAATGTTGGTTTGGTCGGCAATATCGTTAATCAAGGCAACGATGTTACCAATTTCCTGAGAAGATTCACCCAGACGTTTAATACGTTTTGAGGTTTCCTGAATCTGTTCACGAATCGTGTCCATCCCCTCAATCGAGCGTTGTACGACATCCGCACCATTTGCAGCAATTTGTACCGAACGGTCTGCTACCACAGCAGATTCATCGGCGTTGGCAGATACCTGATCAATCGACATGGCCATTTCGTTAATTGCCGCAGAAGCACCGGCAATTTCCTGAGCCTGATGTTCAGAAGCTTCAGCCAACTGGTTGGTAATGCCCTGTGTGGTTGCGGTATATTGCGCAACTTCTTGTGAAGTTTCAGTAATACGCGATACCAGGTCACGTAACTGGTCGATTGCAAAGTTAATCGAGTCGGCAATCGCACCGGTAAAGTCTTCCGATACTGTTGCGTATGAACGTAAATCACCATCTGCAAGATCGGCGATTTCATCCAGTAAACGTAAAATCGCATTCTGGTTACGGTCATATTCTTCTTGTAAACGGCCTACACGCTGCTTATCCGATACACCACGTAAAGAAAGCAATTTGAATACACAAAGCAAGAAACCAAGTAACAAGGCAATCAACAGGATGGCTGGAATAACGGTTTTAAGACCTGAGTTACCTGATAATTTGTTCAGGTTATCTAAAAGCACATCAGACTGGGCAAAAATAGATGCAGCGGCCTGACGAACTTTTACAATTTCAGTCGAGTTCTTCAGAATAATTGCTGATGCTGATTCGAGTACTTCATCATATTCAGCCTTAATACCTTCTAGAGATTCACGCATTGCTGGATCAGCAATACGCTGTACGCCCAGTTCAACAGAACCATTCAATTGTGCATTTAAATAAGAGCCGAAAGTTTCGGTATCGGCACTAAAGTCATCCGCCGATTCACGAGAGCCATCACTACCCGTCAATACCAGACTGATTGAACGTAAAATACGTTCTGCAATAAATACCTGGTTCTTGGCAATCACCACCTGGCTCGATGGCATATCTTGACGCGCCATCTGGTCAACCATCAAGTTATATTCCGCCTGAATCCCGGGAATTGCTTCACCAATGGCAATGTTGGTGTCGTATAACTGGTTAATGATTTTTTGTTGCGAAGTAATCAGATCAATACCGCTAGAAACTTCTGTCCACTGTTTATCAACAGCTTGTAGCGCCTCATTATCTGAATGAATATTTTTAACTGTTTCAAGGTTCTCAGCAAAAGATTTTTGCGAGTCAGTTAGGTTTTTCATTGCCTCCGGTGTACCCGAAGCGGTTGCTTCAGTTGCTTGGCGCGAAATCGTTTGCGAGAGGAGACGTAAATCACCCAGACTTTGAGTGAGTTCGTTGCTACGTGGCACACTATAAAAAAGATATAATAAAGTGATCAGTGCGGCTAAAAGACAGCCTGCTGCCCCATAGATCAGCGGTTTTGACTTTTCACTATCACCAAATACACGTGATAATTGATCTATTTGCGATTGAATCTTAGTGAAAAAAGCATTACCGCCTTTGCGGCCAGTGCTTTCACCTGTATTTTTCTTTTTAAGTTTAAAGCCCATGCAGCCTCTCCCCGGTTGACGCCTTGATCACTTTCGTGCGCGACATTTAATTTATAAATTTTATAGATGCGTTCATAAAATTTGGATTTTGCAACAGACGACTGAATAAGAACACATGCCACTGCTGGTTGTGCTGATGAAAAAATCCTTGACAGTATTCTTGTAAGTTTTCATCTAATTCAGATTTCTTCGAAAAGAAACTTTTCTTATTGAAATGTTGTATACCCAAAACTTGATCTACGACCAAACCGACATACTGGTCATTATGGTTGATGCACAATACTTTTTGAGTCGGTGAAAACTGACTGCTATGCCCTGATACGTATTGAGTGAGATCAGAAACGGATAACAGTCTTCCCCGGATATTCGCCAGACCCAACACCCATGCTTGTGTCTTGGGTACCGGCGTATATTTTGGGGGATAAATCACTTCTGATACTTCCCCCAGCGGAGCAACAAAATATTGCCCCATCATCTCAAAAGCAATGCCCGACCATCGGTTCACTTCATTGTCATTGGAAACGTAGTTTTTATTTCCCCGTTTCGCAATGCGAAGCAATTCGATAAATCCATTTGCTGCCATAGAGCTTATCCTGCATTGAGGTGTTGCTTAATTACTTCTATTAATTGTTTTTCATCTACTGGTTTTGTTAGATAGTCTGCTGCACCCTGACGCTTGCCCCACACGCGGTCAGTGGCCTGATCTTTGGTACTGACAATCACAATTGGAATGTGTTTGGTGGTCGCCCCACGCGCAATCTGACGGGTCGCTTGGAATCCGTTTACGCCCGGCATCACAACGTCCATCAGGACCAGATCAGGCAATTCAGCCTGTGCCATGGTGACGCCATCGGCCCCATTGGCTGCTTCAATCACCTCAAAGCCATGTTTAGAAAGAATTTCTCTAAAGCGAAAAGTTTCTGTCGGTGAGTCATCCACAATTAGGATACGTGCCATGCCAATTCCCCAAAAAAATCAAATATTAAGCACTAATATGGTTACGGATTGCGTTCAGCAATTCATCTTTACTAAAAGGTTTGGTCAGGTATTCATCTGAACCCACAACACGACCTTTGGCCTGATCAAATAAACCATCTTTACTTGATAGCATAATCACAGGAATATTCTGGTAATTCTGAGAATTTTTAATTAACGCGCAAGTTTGATAGCCATCTAGACGCGGCATCATGATGTCTACAAACACGATATCTGGATTTGCTTCGGCAATTTTTGACAAAGCTTCAAATCCGTCGACGGCAGTAATCACTTCATAACCTTCGCGCTGAAGAAGAGTTTCCGCGGTACGACGAATGGTCTTTGAGTCATCAATAACCATAACTTTTAGATTTTGGAATTTATCGTCCATTTGTTTAACCCTTCCCATTTTAGAAACTATTATGCCATAAGGCTCATAGGATTATTTTATTACGATCGATAAACATTTTTAACATAAAGTCACTTGTATTATCAATGAACATTTTCTACACAAGTAGACAAAATCAGTTATTTTTAACAACAGCTTCACATTTTACCCACGCCGATGTTTTTTTTTTGACTAACGGTAGTTTTTAATTCGTAAATTTAAGTCTAATATAACAAGATTATTACTTTAAAATAAGTAATTTAGTCAACTTTAAATTTAGGGAGCCAATGATGGGTCAGTTTTCAGAAAAACTTGCTGTCATTGATAAAAATAAAATGACTGGTCAATTCATTGTTGCTGTGCTGTTACTATTACAGGTGACCTTAGTTTGTGCCAACAATAACCAAATCCAGCAAAAGGCCACTTGGTACCGCTATTACGATAGTAAAGGCGTGGCCAATATCAGCACTAATGTGACGCCCAATCATATCCGTTACGGTTATGAAGCGCTTGACCAGAATATGCAGGTCATTAAACGTGCTCGTCCTTATAATGCCGAAGCCGATATCAGACAGGCTCCCCAACGTGCTCAACAGGCCAAGCGGATCGCTGAAGACAATAGACTGAAGCGAGCGTACAATAATAGTCAGACCGCCTTACAGAAAAAAAATGACAGTCTGCTACAGTTGAAAAAGCAAATTGATTTTCAGCAAGAACAAATGAAGCAATTGCAAAAAGATCGAGTGATGTTTGTACGCCAAGAACGTGAATATTTACGTAAAGGTAAGGCTCCACCGGCACACCTGAAAACCACACTTGAGAATAATCATAAAAATCTCATTTCCCAAAAAGAAAATATTCAATCTTTACAAAGTCGCTATCGAAATCTGGAAGCAGAATACGACAAAATTATCGCCCGTTTAAAAGCACTTGAATAAATACAGATAGCTTGTGTTGGTTTTAAACCACAATAAGCTACAAGGACTCTTATGCAAACTGCACCACATGCTCATGGTTTAAATATGCCTTCTCCGCGCTCTCTCCTGATCATGAGTGCACTTTGCTTAAATATGTTGTTAGTGGCTTGTGATAAAAATGAACCCGTACAGCAAGCCGAAACACCCACATCCATTGAAGTCATTCCTCAAGACCTGATTGCAGTACAGTCCGGCAACTCAGTTCAAAAAACTGCGTTTACCGGCACGATTCGGGCTGTCAATCAAAGCAGTATTCAGGCGCAGGTGTCTGCCACCGCCACCAGTGTCAATGCCCAAGTCGGTCAGACCGTTTCCAAAGGTCAGGTGCTGGTACGGCTAAACAATCAGGACAATGCTGCCCGACTGGCACAGGCACGTGCCAATCTGGCCTCTACTCAAGCTCAGGCCAATCAGGCTCGAAACATGATGCAACGTAAAAAGCGTCTGCTCGATCAGGGCTTTATTTCAAAAGTAGAATATGAACAGAGTCAGGTCGATTATCAGGCACAGCTGGAAAATGTACGTGCCCAGCAAGCCAATGTCGATATTGCCGAGAAAGCAGATCGTGACGGAACCATGACCAGTCCGATCAGTGGCGTGATTACCCAGCGTCAGGTGGAACCTGGCCAAACCGTGGCGATTGGACAAACCCTGTTTGAAATTGTCGATCCTAAACAGCTGGAAATTCAGGCACGCGTGCCTAGTGACCTACAATCAAACTTAAGGCTAGGCAGTCAAGTCGAATACAGCATTCAAGGCAATCCCAATCGGCTCACTGCAGTGATGAGCCGGATTTCCCCGATCGCCGATCAGGCCAGTCGCCAGATCGAATTCTTTGCTACACCGAATGAAACGATTCCTTCTTTAAGTATCGGTTCCTTTGTAGAAGGCAATATTTTGAGTTCACGCCAAATCAGTGGGCAGATTATTCCCCTAGATACGCTGCAGGATATCCAGAACAAACCCTATGTCTGGGTGATTCGCCAGAATAAACTTATCAAGGTCAATGTGCAGGTACTGGAACAGCGCTATAACGACAATATTGCGGTGGTCAAAGGATTGGAAAGCACCGATCGGGTCAGCCGAATTAAATTTAGCGAAGCCGATCTACAAAAAACTGTCACACTTCGCTCGAACTAAAGCGCCTCACACAGGATCATTGACATGTGGTTTACCCGAATTAGTGTGAAGTATCCAGTTTTCACCATCATGATGATGTTCTGTCTGATGGTATTGGGACTGGCTTCCTGGCAGCGGATGGGCGTTGAAGAATTTCCCGATGTCGATTTTCCCTTTGTGGTGGTGTATACCAACTACCCGGGCGCTTCTCCAGAAACGGTCGAGTCAGAAATAACCAAGAAACTCGAAGATCAGATCAATACCATTTCTGGTTTAAAACAGGTGATTTCACAGTCCAGTGAAGGCCTGTCGATGATCACCACTGAGTTTAATCTGGACGTACCTTCTACCACGGCCGCTCAGGATGTACGGGATAAAATTGCCTCGGTAACTGCTGAATTTCGTGATGAAATTCAGGATCCGATTGTCGAACGTTATGATCCAACCGCCAATGCGGTCATGTCGATCGTATTTGAATCCAATAACATGGATATCAAAGCACTCAGTTCTTATCTGGATCAGCGGATTGTACCCCAACTGCGCACAGTTGCTGGCGTGGGAACGGTGAATTTACTCGGCGATGCACAGCGCCAGATCCGGATTCAGGTAGAACCACAAAAACTGCAAGCTTTTGGCCTTGGTGTAGACAGTGTCATCAATACCTTAAAGGCTGAAAATATTGAAGTTCCAGGCGGCACACTCAAATCTGGCAACTCGGAACTGGTGATTGAGATCAATTCTAAAGTGCTGCATCCCTTGGCCTTCGGCGATCTCATCATTGCCAATAAAAATGGCGTACCAATTTTCCTGAGACAAGTCGCAGAGATCCAAGACAGTCAGGCAGAACTAGAATCTGCTGCCTTTTTAAATGGCAAAACCGCAGTTGCGATTGATATCCTGCGTAGCTCGGACTCTAACGTGATTGAGGTGGTCGATAGAACTTACAAAACTTTAGAAAGTATTGAGACCCAGCTTCCTCAGGGGACGACCTTGCAAGTGGTGGTGGATTCTTCCAAAAGTATCCGTGGCACCATTGGCGATGTAGCCCGCACCATTATTGAAGGTGCGGTACTTGCCGTGCTGATTGTTCTGCTCTTCCTTGGTTCATTCCGCTCCACTGTGATTACCGGTTTAACTCTGCCGATTGCATTATTAGGTACTTTGACCTTCATCTGGGCCTTTGGCTTCAGTATCAACATGATGACCTTGCTGGCGTTATCCTTGAGTATTGGCCTGTTGATTGATGATGCGATTGTAGTGCGAGAAAATATTGTCCGGCATGCCGACATGGGCAAAGATCATGTGACTGCCGCACTGGATGGCACCAAAGAAATTGGTTTAGCTGTTCTGGCCACCACCCTGACCATTGTCGCCGTGTTTCTGCCGGTGGCCTTTATGGGCGGGATTATTGGTCGTTTCTTTTATCAGTTCGGGGTTACAGTTAGTGTGGCTGTGCTGATTTCGATGTTTGTTAGTTTTACTTTAGATCCGATGCTTTCTGCACATTGGGCCGAAAAGAAAAAAGATCCAAATAAAAGACCCGGACGGGTGAAACGTTTCTTTAGCTGGATTTCTGGCAAGCTGGACAATTTAAGCCATGTCTATGAAAAGCTGCTCAAACTGGCGCTGCGCTTCAGATTCATTACCTTAATGATTGCCGTAGCTTCATTATTTGGTGCCTTGGGATTATCGAAACTGATTGGCACCGAATTTGTACCGGTTCCTGACAAAGGCGAAATCCGCATTAAGTTTGAAACACCGGTAGATTCTTCGCTTGAATACTCACAAGCCAAACTGCAACAAGTCGATCAGATTATCCGTCAACACCCTGATGTTAAAGCAACTTATGGCGTAATTAATGGTGTAACTGACCGTGGTAAAAACCACGTCAGCCTGCGAGTGACCGTGACACCACGGATCGAACGCGAAAAAAGCCTGACCGAGCTCAACAATGAGTTTCGACAACGCCTGCAATCGGTTGCCGGGATCAGTATTACCTCGGTTGCATCTGCCGATGAAACCGTTTCGGGTGGTCAAAAGCCAATTATGATCTCGATCAAGGGCCCCGACCTGGATGAACTGCAAAAAATTTCCGATCGTTTTATGACAGAGATTGCCAAGATTGACGGTATTGTCGATTTGGAAACCTCACTGAAAGAACCCAAGCCAACACTCGGCGTGCAGATCAATCGTGTCTTGGCCAGTGATTTAGGATTATCCGTGAATCAGATTGCCAATGTGGTTCGTCCACTGATTGCCGGTGATGATGTCACCACCTGGCAGGATGAAAAAGGCGAAACTTATGATGTGAATTTGCGCCTGACGGAAGACCAGCGCAGCTTGCCACGTGATTTACAGAACATGTATATCACTTCAAATAAAACCGATGCCAATCATCAGCCGATTCTGATTCCACTTTCGAGTGTGGCCAAGTTTGAAGAAAAACTCGGTGCTTCACAAATTAACCGCCGTGATCTGGCACGTGAAGTTCTGATAGAAGCCAATACCGCTGGTCGTCCTACAGGAGATATCGGCACGGATATCAGCCGGCTACAAGCCAATTTTGATATGCCGCCAGGTTATAGTTTTGATACCCAAGGTTCAAATGCCGATATGGCAGAATCCGCAGGCTATGCCCTGACCGCCATCACCCTGTCGATTGTGTTTATCTACATTGTGCTGGGTTCACAGTTTAATAGCTTTATCCATCCTGCGGCGATTATGGCCTCCTTGCCATTATCCTTGATTGGTGTGTTCCTGGCGCTGTTCCTGTTTAATTCCACCATGAACCTGTTTTCGATTATCGGGATTATCATGCTGATGGGACTGGTGACCAAGAATGCGATTCTGCTGATCGACTTTATTAAAAAAGCCATGGATCGCGGTGAAGAGCGTTATGATGCGATTATTGCCGCGGGGAAAACCCGACTGCGTCCCATTTTAATGACCACCAGCGCCATGGTCATGGGTATGGTGCCCTTATCCTTAGGGCTGGGTGAAGGCGGTGAACAAAGTGCGCCGATGGCCCATGCCGTGATTGGCGGGGTGATCACCTCAACCCTGCTCACTTTGGTGGTTGTCCCCGTGATCTTTACCTACCTGGATGACTTTAAGAATTTTATGCTGCGTCAGATGCGTAAAATCATGGCATAATTTAATGCAACACAATGAGGTGACATTCCCAAATGCTCATCTCATTTTTTATTGTATAATCTCTGCTTTAACGCTTAATTTTTTAGGACAGTTTCCATGCGCGCGAGTCGCTTTTTATTTGCAACGTTAAGAGAAACCCCGAACGATGCTGAGGTTATTTCCCATCAGTTGATGCTTCGTGCCGGTATGATTCGTAAGTTGGCTTCAGGTCTGTACACCTGGTTGCCGATGGGCGTTCGCGTATTAAATAAAGTTGAAGCGATCGTTCGCGAAGAAATGGACAAGGTCGGTTCACTTCAGGTCTATATGCCGGTGACTCAACCTGCGTCTTTATGGGAAGAATCAGGTCGTTATGTACAATACGGTCCTGAACTGTTACGTTTCAATGACCGCCACGGTAACCCGTTTGTACTGGGTCCAACCCATGAAGAAGTCATCACTGATTTAGCACGCAATGAACTAAAAAGTTATAAGCAGCTCCCTGCCAACTTCTATCAGGTGCAAACCAAATTCCGTGACGAAATTCGTCCGCGTTTTGGGGTAATGCGTTCACGTGAATTCATCATGAAAGATGCCTACTCTTTCCATGCCAATCAGGAATCATTGCAACAAACCTACGACGACATGTATGCAGCCTACTGCAAAATCTTTACTCGTCTTGGTTTAGATTTCCGTCCGGTTCAAGCAGATACCGGTTCGATTGGTGGTTCAGGTTCACACGAATTCCATGTACTGGCTTCAAGCGGTGAAGATGATATCGCATTTTCGACCGAATCAGACTACGCCGCCAATATTGAAATGGCTGAAGCCGTTCTGGTCGGCGAACGTGCGGCACCAACTCAAGAACTTAAACTGGTTGATACGCCAAATCAAAAAACCATTGCGGATGTATCTGCCTTCTTGGGCACGGATCCAGCTCACTCAGTAAAAGCATTGCTTGTTCAAGGCATTGCAAAAGAGGATGGTTCTGTTCCTGTGGTTGCTTTATTCCTTCGTGGCGATCACGAACTGAATGAAATTAAAGCCGAGAAGCATGCACAAATTGCAGCTCCACTCACTTTTGCAACCGAAGAGCAAATCGCAGCACTTGGCTTGACAGCTGGTTTTGTAGGCCCACAAGGTCTGGTTGAAAAAGGTGTCATCGTCATTGTTGACCGTGCAGCATCAGTATTGTCTGACTTTGTTGCAGGTGCTAATACAGCTGACAAGCATGCAACCGGCATAAACTGGGAACGTGATGCACAGTTCACTGAAGTTTATGACTTGCGTAATGTAGTTGAAGGTGACCCTTCTCCAGATGGCAAAGGTACACTGCAAATCAAACGTGGTATCGAAGTGGGTCATATCTTCCAGTTGGGTCAGAAATACTCTGAAGCATTGGGCTGTAAAGTCTTGGGTGAAGATGGCAAACCATTCACTGTGACCATGGGTTGCTATGGTATTGGGGTAACACGTGTGGTTGCGTCTGCCATTGAACAAAACTTTGACGAGAAAGGCATTATTTGGCCAACTGCCATTGCCCCGTTTGAAGTGGCCATTGTACCGATGAATGCACATAAATCACCACGCACAGTAGAAGCAGCTGAAGCGCTTTATGCTGAACTCACTGCTGCGGGTTATGACGTAATTCTAGATGATCGTAACGAACGTCCAGGCGTTAAATTTTCTGACCTTGAGTTGACCGGTATTCCACATCGTATTGTGATTGGTGAAAAAGGCTTGGATGCAGGTACTTTTGAATATAAAGGTCGCCGTGATGCTGAATCTGTAAATATTTCCAAAGAAGAGTTATTGGCTAAAATCGCGAAATAATTTTGCTTTCTTAATAAAAAAATCCCGTCAAGTGCGGGATTTTTTATTCTTTTTAACTTAACAGAATTTATGTCCACCGAAGCAGTTCGGTTGAAAGTTCTGGCCTTTAAGCTCTAAATTTTTCAAAGGAAAATCAAGAAGTGCCGGGTTTTTAATTTCTTTCACATCTAAAGCTCCATCAAATACACAATTCAAAAGACTTCCACATGCTCTGGGTTTTGATGTTAAATCATGATTAATCCCTGCAATGGTTTGTGCTAATACCGCATTAGTAATATCCACACCTTTATTTGGACTAATATCACCAAGATTTACCTCATCCTCGATTGCCATCCACCAACCTTGATTAGCAGCAACGGCAGCACCCGGCCAAAGTATTTTTTGCGATTGTAATGATAAAGATGCTGGGTTATTCAAATACAATGCATGGATTAAGCCAAGATCTTGATCCACTGTAATATCTGTTCTAAGGCCTGTCATATAGCCTGTAATTTGTTTATCCAGTGTAAGCTCGAATAAATCCAGTGGCTTTAAAATGGCCTTTAATGGGCCACTAAAATCAATTCTGTCAACTGTACCAGTCCCCTTTAATTTAACTTCACTCATTCGTGTTCCTGAAACTATAGTGGCTGGAATCACAAATGGCGCATTGGTACTTGTTAAATTAAAAGTATAATCATTCGATTTATAATGAAGTTCCAGATCCTGCCCCAATATTGTTCCCGTAACAGCACCTTCAATATATTTATTGCCAGTTGATGCATAGGTCATTGTTCTTGGATTAGTTACAGCTGTTCCTTTGGCTTCTTTAGTCTTCATATATCCACTAAAACTATTAATACCATTTGGTGTGGCCGTATTTTCTGTACCCATAGTCAGTAGACCTGAAATCTTTTCTGCACTTAAACGGAAACCCAAAACTTCACGTGTAGATGCCTGATTTGGATTTTTTATAGCAAATTGAACAAAAGGATTAGTAATCAAGGCAGAGGTCGCAGCACGATCCATTCCATTTGCAGAATTACCACTTAAGGAAATATGATCAATATCAATATCACAACCAGTTGCACCATTAATTCCTCCACAACCAAGTTGCAGTTTTTTAATATTGGCATTAATTTCCATTTCAGCTTCTAGACCCAATTTATAAAATGAGATATTTCTCTGGTCATATGCCTCTCCCAAATTATCAACTTGGTTAAATCCGGCCTGAACCTCCATTGACAATAAAGCTTGTCCATTAATATTTGAAAGCTCCTGATCTTCTAATGAGGTTAATGCAGATACATGACCACTCAATCCCACCATCGCCGCAACTAGACTCTTTAATATTATTTTTTTCATTTTTCTCATCCTGAATTTAGCGTGGTGTGATTCCCAGCGTGCTACGAATAGTGCCACCAGTCAGTGCAATACTTGCCATGTTTTGCATATTGCCATTGGTCGCCATCGCAAAATTGGTTTTAAATGGTGTCGCGATATTATTTTCATAATTGAGTTTGACTTGATTATCCAACGTTACGGTATCAGCACTGACACGAACTTTCCCATTAACACCCAAATGACCTTCCATCCGGTTAAAGTTGATCGAAGAAACGTTTAATGCTCCTGTTGTTAAATCAATATCTTCATTGGAGATACTGAAGTAGCTACCCAGATTAGCTTTATCTGCACTTTCTTCTGATGTGAGTGGCCTAAATTTAAAGTTTGCATCAAATGACAAAAAGTTGGTATCTGGTGAACTTGCGGTTGGATCTACCCCAGGAATAATCAGAAGCTCACCATTTCCATCGAGCTTAAAGGCAATATTGGTCAGTACATCATCACGTTTAGAAAAGTTATCGTGAGGCACATAGCCTCCGCATTTACTGACTGATGCAGTGCTACAGTTATATTTAGATCCTGGTAATTGCCCCATTGCGAGCTCTGCTTTTGCTGCAATCAGTAATTTATCGGCACGAATATAAATCCCTTCATCTTCATAGCCAATAATCCCTTCAGATTTAATTAAAGCATCGATATTTCTAAAGCCTGCATAATAGTTAACAGCTTCACCCTGTACACCGTCCTGACCATCAATCAATATAATTGAAGTTGTACTTGGCAGACCGGTTTTCTTGTCGACCCCGTATCCTTCAGTAGAGGCCATGATGTTATAAGCAATTGCCTGCTTATTATCTGTTCCATAAGTTGTTCCAGACAATGCGACATTGGCATTTAAATTATAAATAGGAATACCAATCCCCCATGAACCGCCATCCCCACCAAGTTCTGTCAAGGAATTATCTGAAATAAAACGTGCTTTCGCAGCAATTGACTGAAAGTCCATTCCTCGTACTGCAATAAGAGCAAAATCCTCTCCATCTCCTGCTGTACTCAATGTCTGTTTCAGTACATCACTACTATGCCCCAAGGTTTTTCGCATATTTTCATTGATGATAAAATCGAGACTTTTAGCCGTAATAGTATTTATATAAATATCACCAAAATCGATATAGGCATTTTTACCATGTAAATTTCCATCAGCATTCCGTGTTGTCAGGGGCCTAATATTGGAGAATTGGACTGCATAGCTTCCATGGCCAGTATGACCAATTTCAAGCACGGTAGGTGCCATGTTGCTTGGGTGACCACTAGCAGCACCAGTAAAGTCGGCAGATAAGCCCAGATGCAACCCCCCTTCACCCACCAGATCGCTATATCCTGCTGCAGTTTTGTCTTGACGCTGTAAAACACCATTTAACTTGTTACTTACATCAAAAGTACCAATCTGGGTTTGACCGGCATTCATGGATAATCTGGCATTGGTCACCGCACCTGAAGCCCCAAGACGCATAATATTTTTACGTTCGTTATTTGGCGTGTTATAACGCAAGTCAATATTAACGCCAGGATTGGTGGGATTAACCCGGCCAACAGCAATATCAGTGGTATCTTCAACACGTTTCAAATCCACGTAATGGTCTTGATTGCCATTTCGGGTGGTGAGTACAACACCTTCATTGGGGTCAATGTACATATAGCCCTGACCCGCAAAATTAAAGTTAAAGTCATTTAAAATCAGGCTATTTTCACCTAGTTTATGACTAATGGTGGCATTTTTAAGTTGAAAGTCGATACTGGCAATTGCTTCTTTATTAAATAAACCTGCAGTAGTTTGTAATAGAACACTAAGCGGCGTAGAGGTACTAATCCCTAATGCACCTAGACTTTGACTAGATTGTACGCCAGCAGTCCGAATACTATTCGCAGACTGGCTACATGGATTGGTCGTACAGGCTGTCTTTACCAGTTTTAAATCTGCAGTGGCTTGAAATGGTGAAACACTTGCAGCAAGCCGAAGTCCTGCCCCTTGTGAAGTAGCACCTACATCTATTTCAAGTTGACTAATAATTGGCTTATTATCTTTTCCAATAATTTCAACATTATGTAGACCTAAACCCATTTTAGTACTGGCATCTGGATTGGGATCATACCAATTGACTTGAGCAATGTTGGCTTTAGAAATTTCATGAGTAATCACCATACCATCTTGTCCAGTGACTTCGCTCAATTCCTGCTCTTCAATGGTTTCAAGTGCATAAGCTTGCTGTATAAGACACATGCATACTGTTAGTAACTTCAACTTTATTGTTGTTTTTTTCATTTTTATATCCTTATGCTGTACTTGACGCTGCAATTAACAACGACTTTGTGCCCCACCTGTACAGTTATAACCAAATATTTTCAAATTACCGGACATATGCAGATTTCCATGAATATTCAATCCCATAAAACCTTTTTCAGCCCCCTTATCAAATGAAGGCACATCTTGTGTCGAGGTAGAAAAACCGCCTTCGGTATTATAGGTGCGTGCTGTATAAGTGTCATAAGCACCTGTATTGGCATAACCTTCTAGTGCACCACCCCCTGTACCCGTTTCAATCGACACTGTACTGAAACCCAAATTTCTGATTTTCAAAGGTTTGTCATCATAAAAGCTGACTTTCATCGCTGTTTGCGGTTCATTACGATGATTAATGATGGTTGTTCCATCGATAGAAAACTTGTCAATCTGAATCGTGCCCTGAATACCTTTAAATACTAACCATTTTTTATTCCCATTGGCATCGACATGATTATTTGGGGCTATTGCCAAACGGCAAAACTGTTTTGTTGCACCACATGTTGTCGGATCTAAAACATAAAATACTTCTAGTGGATTATCATTTCCATCAAGTCGAGAAATTGTATCTTTGGTTAAATCTGTGGCGTAAATATGATTTAAGGATAAAGTCCAGTTAAGGTCTGCTCCGCCCTGTCCTACTGTCTCAGTTAACTCTTGCTGATTAAGGACTTCCAATCCGGCTTGACTAAGCATAGAGGTACATATTAATGCGCAGAAGGTCAATAATTTGGACATTTTTATACTCCCTTACAGACCAGTTGTTCTAATTTTTAAATGCTGAATCAGCACGCCATCAATGACTGCAGACCCAAAATTCTTACTTATACCATCAGTACTCTTAAATACGACTCCCGTGGAGTTGGGGCTATCTTTGGCGCGCAGCAAATTTGTTCCTGGGATACGCTCTGTAGTCCCTATTGAAATACTACTGTGAGTGGCATTACGCCCTTGATAAAGCACGGTCGCATCTGAAGCATTATTTTTAATCGGCGTACCACAACTATAGACATTACAGGTTGAACCTTTTAAATCAGATTCTCCTAGTCCACCCCCATAATTCTGATAAATTTGATTATAGATAGCAGGAATATTTGGAATACGTGTCACTTCTAAAATAATATTATTGCCTTCTGAACCGACCACAAAAGGCTGATACATATTACCGAGCACCAGGTTAATATTTGGGCTATATAAATATAAACCCTCAGAATCATGAAATATGGGAGCAGCACTTCCGTTTAAGGCTGGGGTCGGGACATTACCATCAAGTGCATCTGTTTTTGCTGCGGTACTTAGACGAATACCTTTACTGTTAAGATTGCTATCGCTACTGCTTAGAGTTTCTGGCCGATCATTGGTATTTAAACGAACGATACTTGCCATTCCTAAAGTTTGATTATAGTCCTTATTATCCGATTCCAAGGTTTGGAATAACCGAACTTGCGAACCATTTAAACTGAGACCATTAGCAACAAATTGCGTTCTTAATCGGTAATTTGTATCAAGCCCTGAAGTTGGCCCACCTGTGACAGGATCGACAACATTGGAGGAATTAAGCTCACGTGCAAAAATATCACTCCAAAACCCCAGTTTAATATTGTTATCACTTTCATCTGGAGCAATCTTGGCAAGAGGCGCTTCTAGAGCAATATAACCTACATCTTTAGCAGCGTCCTTAAACTGTTTGACGTTTTCAGTTCCTGCCCGGAATAACCAAGGATTATCTGCAGATCCCCAGCTAAAACCCTGATTACTGTATCGCGTGCTCAGCGAGTCATCACTTTTTGATAATGCCAGGCCATAAATGAAAACATCTGCCTTGGTACGCAGGCTTCCAATATTGGCATTTTGTGCAGCAGCTTTTGCCATATTTATTGCATTTCGTACAACTTCATCATGCACGGTATTACTGGCTGTTGTTGCCTGTTCTTTCGCATAATCTGCAGCCAACTGATTTAGCATTTCAGTGGTCTTGGCTGCAAGCTGACTATCTACTGTATTTTTAATGACATTTGCACGAATATAGCTTGGAAACTGCTGTTTAAAACTTTGGTAAAAAGGTGAATTTGGAAGATTCGCTGCATAATTATTTCCGTATAACAATTCAATCATTTCCAGAGTATTTTTAAGTGCAGCTGCTTTCGACCGATCAGTTAACCATGGGGTAATTGACTCTTTTGTTGTACCATCATTTACAAAATTCAAGCCAGCTGAACTACCATTATAATAATCAGCATAACGCTGATCATAATACTGTTTCATAATTGGTGAATCGAGATATTGTTGGACTAGACTACCACGATAGCTAGCAGCATATTCAGCTGTAATTTCACTCGCTACGCGGGTACGATTGTCTGTAATATAAGCATCTCGGCTTGATGCATACGTATCTCCATATACATGGTTATAGATTCTCGCACGTTCAGCTAGATAAGCATTATGGTAAGTATTGCTATAAACTTTATCGTATAAACGCTCCCCTAGCTTTTCGTAATTCTCACCCGTCGGAATAATACGAATAAATCCTGTATCTGCTTGTCCGGGATTTTCAATACCTCTGGCATAACTGGAACCAGCAGAAATATCTTTAGGGCCTTGAAACACCATTTTAAAATCATCAAGTACGAGCGCAACCCCCTCACCCGTGGTGTCAGAAAGAGAAGAATCTGATAATTCCTGCATCGCATGTGCAGAAGGCAACAGGCTTAAGCCAATGGTCATCGCCAAATAACTTTTGCGAAATCTTAATATGTCTTTTATCTGAGTCATCCCGCTCTTTCCTTTTTATCCGATGCTCCGCATCTTTATGTTTCAGCTTCCCAGCCGCTACATTTTGTTTTTTATGATGCATTGCATCTTTTTTATGGTTATTCGGAATCTATTATGCTGATTTTTAATTTAGATGCCAAAGCCAATTAGGCGAAAAATCGCAGTTTCCGATGAATGAAAATCTCAAAAAAATAAACGGGACATATAGTCCCGTTATTCAATATCTTAAACTACTTAGGTCTTCGGCAAAGTAACGCCAGTTTGACCTTGATATTTTCCGCCACGATCTTTATATGAGGTTTCACACACTTCATCAGACTCAAAAAATAGCATTTGTGCGACGCCTTCCCCTGCATAAATACGCGCAGGAAGGTTGGTGGTATTCGAGAACTCTAAAGTTACATGACCTTCCCACTCTGGCTCAAGCGGAGTGACGTTGACAATGATACCGCAACGCGCATAAGTCGACTTGCCCAGGCAAACCGTCAGTACATTACGTGGAATACGGAAATACTCGATGGTACGGGCCAATGCAAATGAGTTCGGTGGAATAATACAAACATCCGATTCAATATCAATAAAGCTGCGTTCATCAAAGTTCTTCGGATCGACAATTGCAGAATGCACATTGGTAAATACTTTAAATTCCCGTGCACAACGCACGTCATAACCATAGCTCGATACGCCATACGAAATCAGCTTTTGACCATTTTCATCCAAACGTACCTGGTTTTCTGCATACGGTTCAATCATGCCGTGTTTTTCGCTCATTTCGCGAATCCAACGATCAGACTTAATTGCCATTGATATAATCCAAAAATCTTAAGAACAAGTTATTGCGACGTACTTTAACTGAAATTGCCCTCAATGAAAATAAGTGAAGTGCTTGCAGCCAAAGTGGATAAAAAATTGCTGATGGATATCAGCTTATAAACTTAAAAGTGCAGAATAGCTTAAAGGAATCGAAAAGCTCATTAACACCAGTGATGCGGTTTTTTGCAGGTTTTTTTGATTGAGCCAGCGACTGTTTTTTCTAGCCAGTATTGAGCCGAGGAAAGTCCAGAAGAATGCAATCGGAATCAGCAAAACCAGGAATACTAACATATGAGTCACATAGTGCTGACTGCTTTTCCAGACAATCACCGGAAAGATCGCTGAAGCAAATAAAAGTGCTTTAGGATTTAACAAGGTTGCCAGAAATAGTTCTCGTGCACGAATCGAGACATTTTCAAAATTTTCACTGAGTTCTGCCGTGCGCCATAATTTCACAGCCAGAAAAAGGATATAGCCGGCACTAAACAGCTTGAGAATGGTCGGCAAAAGCGGAAGATGAACGGAAATTTTTCCGATCAGAATGCCCCAAAAGCTAATGGCAATCAGATAGCCAAAGGCTTCAGCAGGAATTAAACGAAATGTTTTTTTAAATCCGACCTGTATGCCTGAAGATGCCAATAAGGTATTGGTTGGGCCTGGTGTTAAAAGAATGGTTGCCACTAAACCAATAAAAAACCATGAAATCATAGTTTGACCTCGCTCTAATCCGCGTAGCATAGAATAGTTCGGTCAATGCTGCAAAAAAATAATTGTAAGAGAACATATAATCAGAATTCACACTGAATTAAATCAATTTAATTCAATCACTTGAAACCATTTTGGGAACCAATACGCAACAGTCATTTCAGTCAATTTTCTTAATTTAAAGCTGTTTATTTCCGTGAATTATTAATAAAAAAGCCCTAACTTGAATTAGGGCTTAAATATGTGAACTCTCTATTTAATGGGTCAATTAGAAAATTCGGCTCTGATCTTTTTCGGCCTTAGGTAGCTGCGCTGCAATTTTTTCTGCAATCAGCATATAGCTTTCGGCTGCATCATCTCCGGCAATGACTGAAGGTGTGCCAGCATCGGCATTTTCACGAATTTCAGCATCTAAAGGTAAGCGACCCAATAATGGAATATGATATTGCTCAGACAGTTTATCTCCACCGCCTGTGCCAAAAATCTGTTCTTCAAAACCACAATTTGAACAGATATGGGTCGACATATTTTCAATCACGCCCATGATCGGAATTTGCACACGGTTAAACAGTTCAATGCCTTTGGTCGCATCGAGTAGGGCCACGTTTTGTGGTGTAGTGACAATCACTGCCCCGGTTACCGGAATGCGCTGTGCCAACGTCAACTGGATATCCCCTGTACCGGGTGGCATATCAATCATCAGAACATCAAGATCTGGCCATAAGGTCTGGTTAAATAATTGCATCAATGCACCGGTGGCTTTCGGTCCACGCCAAGCCACTGGAGTATTGTGATCACCAGTTAAATGGCCAATCGATAACACTGCCATTCCATAGGCTTCGATAGGGACAAACTGTTCCGCTTCGATCATCGGCGTTTTGCCCGCATTACCGAGCATGGTCGGAATACTCGGACCATAAATATCGGCATCCAGCACACCGACCTTTAAGCCTAATTTTTGCAGAGCCAGTGCCAGATTCACTGTAGTCGTCGATTTACCTACACCGCCCTTGCCGGATGACACCAGAATCACATTTTGAATACGTGGATGTTTTGGTACATCACGTTGCTGAGGTGCAGCTTTTTGAATCGGTGGATTATTGGGATCAGCTTCTTCTTGTTTTGCAGGCTGGGCGGAGGCATCCACCACAGGGGGAAGATTGGGTTTTGCTTCTGCTTTAGGCTGACTGGAACAGCTTTCACCTTTGGCATGCTTATGCCCGCAGCCATCCGATTTATGACTTTTAGGCCCAGTTTTTTGCTGAATCACATGCATATTCAGTTCTTGAATACCACATTTTTGCAAAGCTTGCGCCAGTTCATCATGGATTTGTTGCAGATCTTGTTTTTCTTCAGGATAAGTATTTAAGGTGATTTGTAGGATCTCAGCTTGAACATTGACCTGAGTAATACGCTGTTTGAGCGGATCATTTGAATTTGGTAACAGATAGTTTTGCAATACTTTTTGCACAGCTTCTTCGTTCACCTCCTGCGAAGGTGAAAAGACCGATTTGAGCGAAGAAAGCCACGACATAGGTTACTCCAAAACTATAGATAGATATCCGAATGGCATAGTTTAACGGGGTTTTCGCTTAAGGTTAAGCACTCTGCCGAGAAGATCGAGGAGATATCTGCAATTTCCAACCATTTTACTTGGTTTTGTTGGATTGTAGCGGATAGGCATGCTAAAAGTGAATCAATCAAAGTAAAGCCAACTGGATTCTTTTTGATGTGAAAAGAATTTTTATTGATTTTAGGTGTAGCAAGCCACTTTAACCTTCTTTGATTAAAGTGGCTCTACAATAATCACAGTCTATTTATGATTTTTATTATTTTCAGACTTGTGCTGCTGATCCTTGGCATTTTTATCCTGATCTTCTTTAGATTCACTCTTGTCAGACTGACCTGATTTCGATTCTGAATTTTGAGCTTTGGCATCTTTTTGCTGATCAGAATCATTGCCCTGAGATTGATTTTCTTTCATTTTATTCATGCTATCAGCCGCCATCTGTTTCAGCTCACCCAGCTTGGTAGAGGCTTCACTGACTAACTCAGTAATCTTCTGTTTTGTATCTTCAAACTTATGTACAGCCTCATCTTTTAAATTGGCCATGCTTGCCTGTTGATCGGTCTGAGCTTCTTTAGCATTTTGTTTATCTGACTGATTCGATGATTTATCTTCAGTGCTATGATCAGCTTTTGCCTTTTTTGCGTCATCTGAACCTTGATCATCATTTTTCTGACCGTTGGACTTGCCATGTTTTAGCTCATTCAGAAGTTTTTCGCCTTTTTGTAATAGCTCCTCACCAATCGCAATGGCCTTCGCTTTTAAATCATCCATCTTAAAGCTTTCAGTTTTGTTATCTGATTGCTCATTTTTCGAATTATCTTTTTGATCAGATGGCTGCTCTTTAGAGGCTTCATCCTTCGATTCCGAGTCAGCGCCTGTATCTTTAGAGTTTTGTTTGCTATCAGAATTCTCATCAGTCTGGTGTGGCTTTGTATCTTGTGTATCATGCGACTGATTGTGCTTCTGGTCATTCTGGTTTTGCTTTTGCTCTTCTTTGGCTTTCTGATTTAATTGTTTCTCATGTTGTTCTTTGTCTTGATTTTGCTTTGAACTATTACTCTGGTTCTGCTGAGTCATGAGGTACCCTCCTTAGGCATATCATATAAACAATCGGCCATTTTTTAGCACAAAGCGTGGGGGCAAATCGGGCGCAGTAAGCAAACTGCAACAAAGCCTGTACATGTTGTTGCTATTGTTTGCAGTCTGTAGCATGAGCTGCGCCCAATCAGTATTGCAAAGTCAATAATCCAACTCTTTTGGATTCTGGCGATTCAAGTCCATCGATTACTTGGGGTTTCGACAAAGTCTGGCTTGGTAAACCTGTCAGCACATTTTCTTTGGCTTCTCATTCAAATGCCGTTATAGCATAGTTTCCAAAGCCAAAGAATCAGTGTTGCCAATTCACAGCAGATGTTTATAGGATGCAAATGCATCAGGAGATATTATTTCAAGTCAGACACGCAAGGTGCTCATAAAGCTGAGCGCAGAGAACAACCAGATCAACAGAATGAAGCTGCGTGCTTGATTGAAGTTGTCGACATCTGTGCCATGTAGCATGTTATGACGGCTCATGGTCACATTCGAGCTTGAATCCATTTTATAGGCAGCAAGTTCAGCAAAATACGGATTCAGTTCAATCGCAATTTTAGACTTATGCCACAGGCTTTTAATTTCATTGCCTTTTAAACCCGGTACGATTTTATAGACATCGACAAACTTGGTGCCATTTTGCTTTAAGAAACCTGCTTTGATCAGGATATCTGTCAAAATACCTTCGAGCTGCGCATAGACATTTGGAATACAACCGCTGTAAAAGCCAAGTTTGTACATTTTCAAGCTTTCAAGCAGCACCAAACGGCGCTTGGCTTTGATGTCTTCATCAATCTCTAAGGCATCGAAGGCTTTCAGCATTTCAGTCTGGAAATATTCGCTATTGATCATATCGAGTAGCTTAAATTGCTCAATATCTTCAAACTGGTGAATGGCCGGCCAAAAATGCATCAAATTTAAAGCATCATTGGCAAACTTCGCGCCAATCGGTTGATCCAGCTGATCTGCCAGCACTTGGAAATAAGCATCTTGCGCGACTAAACCCGATAAGTTTTTGATTAAAAGTGTATGTTCATCTGCCGAGATGTCTTCAAGATAAGCTTCTGCATCTTTTAAAATCTGACTGCCCAACTGTTTTTGACTCGCTGCATTTTGTTTAATACGCGTGACAGGTTGGTCAAAATCAAAATCATCTTCGTCAATCATGGTTTTCTAGCTCAAAGCTTTTAGATCAATGGCCTATTATCGCTGTTATTGGCAACGCAATATAGGGAAATCTACATTTCCAAGACATTCTGTAAATACAAAGACCTTTCGACACGAATTCGCGGTGAAATGGAATTGATTCGCTTAAAGGATTGCTTTGTATTCGGACCTGCATCAGGTAAAATCATCCACCTTGCATAATATACGAATGAGAGAGTCATATCCGTGCGTAATATCTTAGTCACTAACGCCCTTCCATACGCCAATGGCCCGATTCATATGGGTCACCTACTCGGTTATATCCAAGCTGATATTTGGGTACGTGCGATGCGTGCAATGGGTCATGATGTGACTTATGTCTGCGCGGACGATGCTCACGGCACAGCCATCATGTTACGTGCTGAAGCCAACGGAATTTCACCGGAAGCACAAATTGCCAACGTGCAAAAGGAACATATCCGTGATTTTGACGGTTTTGCGGTGCACTTCGATCATTATGATTCTACCCATAGCGATACCAACCGTGCACGTGCATCTGAAATCTATATCAAAAACCGTGATGCCGGCAATATCGCGGTTCGTCCTGTCACCCAGCTTTTCGATCCTGAAAAAGGCATGTTCCTCTCCGACCGTTTCATTAAAGGCACCTGCCCGAAATGTAAAGTAGAAGATCAATATGGCGATTCATGTGAAGTTTGCGGTGCAACTTATAATGCAACCGAATTATTGAACCCACATTCGACTTTAAGCGGTGCAACACCCGTCGAAAGATCATCTGACCATTACTTCTTTAAGTTGCCGAATTTTGGTGAATACCTGCAAAAATGGACACGTGATGAAGGCCGCTTACCGGTCTCGATTGCCAACAAGTTAGATGAATGGTTTGAAAATGGCCTGAATGATTGGGATATTTCGCGTGATGCGCCATATTTCGGTTTTGAAATTCCAGACGCACCCAACAAATACTTTTACGTGTGGGTCGATGCGCCAATTGGCTACATGTCGAGTTTTGAAAACTATATCAAAACCAAACGTCCTGATTTAAGCTTTGATGACTACTGGAAAAAAGATTCTAAAAATGAGGTGTATCACTTCATTGGTAAAGACATTGTGTATTTCCATGCGCTGTTCTGGCCGGCAATGCTAGAAGGTGCTAACTACCGTACGCCATCAGGTTTATTTGTAAACGGTTTCTTGACTGTCAATGGTCAGAAGATGTCGAAATCTCGCGGCACATTTATTAAAGCGGAAACCTATTTAGAATATTTAAACCCTGAATATTTACGCTACTACTTCGCGTCGAAACTTTCGGATAAAGTTGAAGATTCTGACTTGAATCTGGATGATTTTGTGCAGAAAGTAAATTCTGACTTGGTTGGTAAAGTGGTCAACATTGCCAGCCGTTGTGCGAAGTTCATCAATACTAAATTTGACAATAAATTATCTGCAACTTGTGCAGAGCCTGAATTGGTTCAAAGCTTTATTGATGCGGGTGATTCAATCGCAGCGCAATATGAGTCACGTGAGTTCTCTGCTGCGATTCGTGAAATCATGGCACTTGCAGATAAAGCCAATCAATACATCGATGAGAAAAAGCCTTGGGCGCTGGCGAAGCAGGAAGGCCAGGAACAACAAGTACATGACGTATGTTCTGTCGGTATTAACCTGTTCCGTCAATTGGCTGTTTATTTGGCTCCGGTGTTGCCAACACTGGCGCAACAAGTTCAAGATTTCTTGCAATTAGAATCTTTCAACTTCGCTTCTCGTGAAACGATTCTGCTGGGTCATGAAATTGCATTGTTCCAACCATTGATGCAACGTGTAGATCCAAAAGCGGTTGCCGCAATGGTCGATGCATCTAAAGATTCTTTAGCTGCTCCTGCTGTTGAACCAGCTAAAGCTGAAAAGAAAAAAGAGAAGAAGGTCGAGAAGAAAGCTGAACCTAAAGTCGGTGAAGCTGAAATTATTGGCATCGAAGACTTTATGAAAGTTGACCTACGTGTGGCTGAAGTTCTTGAAGCAGCTATAGTTGAAGGTTCTGACAAACTGCTTCAACTCACTTTAAACGTTGGTGAAGCTGAGCCACGTAATGTGTTCAGTGGTATTCGTGAGTTCTATCAACCTGAAGACCTAAAAGGTAAATTGGTGGTGATGGTGGCTAACCTTGCGCCACGTAAGATGCGCTTTGGTATTTCAAATGGTATGGTTTTAGCTGCGGGTAATGGCGATGGTGTTTGGGTGATTTCACCTGAATCTGGTGCTAAACCGGGTGATAAAGTGTCTTAATTTTTAGACCTAAATATAAAAATCCCCTCAATTGAGGGGATTTTTTACTGCTGAGGACTTATCGAATTCTGTGAAAAATTCGGAGATCTTGGTCCATATAACAAACCTTTTTGCTGATTCAACCGTGGCGAATACAACAATTGACTTACCGTACCTGATAGTACATACGCCTTATCACTTAAATGATTCGAGATTTGATCCACCAAAGCACCAACCAACATACCCACTAAACCAGCATTATTATTGCTGTTAGCAAGGATCTGCTTTTCTGAACCTTCCCAAAGAAGTTGACCAGTTTTTAAATCAACCAATTTAGCTTCTACAGCTACCGTAGCTACCGTTTGAATCACTTGATACTTCGAACCATACTCTTTTACTTTCACATACAAAGCAGCATCAGCGCCAAAAATCTCTTGTAGCTTTTGAGTGCTTACTGTTTGAGCATCAGAACCGTTATAAATACCATTTTCCTTAAACATCGTATCGACAACGCTAATAGGGAAAACGTAATAACCTGCCTCTGCAACAGGAACAGTTACTGTTGACCAATAACTATAAATTGCACGTGTATCAGGAGATTCATTCACAGGTGGCATCACCAAAATAGACTTTGGCATATGCGCGGTGTAGCTGCTTAAATCACGCGTATTTTTAGGGGCTACTGCACAACCTGTAACTAACAATGTTACTGCAACTAAAACGAATAAATGTTTTAACTGTTTCATTTTTTCGCTCCTGCAATAATAGTTTGACTTGTCATTTTTTTCAGTAAACGATCCATCAAAACAGTTGATTCTGGATAAACCTGACGCTCTAACTCAAAATACTCTACTGCTCGTGGGCCATTATTAAGATTTAAATTTAATAGCCCTAAATGTGCATATAAACCCGGGGGCACAGCCGCATTTTTAGCTTTAGCCTTCTCTATATCTTTTTCAAGTTTAGCAATCTGCTCTTGAGGAGAGGTTTTTTCAGGAACACTTAACAACAAATAAGTTTGTTGCGGATATGTACCCCAACTATATAAAGATTTAGGACCACTTGCACAACCAACCAAACTTAGTGACATCACAGCACCAAGTAATAAAAAAATATTTTTCACAGAATAATCCTATTACTTGTTTGACCATTTACCAGTCTGTAAATCAAGCACAAGATTATTCACTGCTTCACGTACAGCTAAATCTAAAACCTTACCGTTTAATGTTGAGTCATAAGATGCGGTCGAACCAAAACCAAGCACTTCACGCTCACTTAACGCATACTCACCTGCACCTTGTACTGAGTGAACCACTTCTGCAGTTTTTACATCAACTACATTAAGATTAACTTTTGCATAAGCGATTTGCGTTTTACCACGACCTAATACACCAAATAATTGGTGATCACCTACTTCTTTACGACCAAATTCAGAAACATCCCCTGTTAGTACAAAACGTGCGCCTTTAATTGATTGTGTTGATTTTCCAAATCCTGCTTCTTGTTGCAATTCAGATAAATTATCACGATTTAAAACAGAGAAATAACCCGTTTGCTGCAAATGAGTTTCTAAAATTGTTTTTGCTTGCCCCCCCAGACGATCTACATTGTCAGAAAAAATCCCGCGCATATAACTTGAACGGTTATCAAATTTCCCAATAGAAACTGCAGTTTTAGCGCCCGTATATTTTACTTGTGCGGTTGCAGCTGTTACTTGCGGTGCTTGTATTGTTTTTGAGGTTTCAGTTGTTGAACACGCTGTTAAAGCTAAGCAGGTTAAAGAACAAACGAGTGCTGTTTTTTTCAAAATATTAATCCTTGTGACTTAAAAAAATTTTTATTAATTCAAAATAATCTTAACAATAAATAAACAATATCTCCACATAATAAACAAATTAACAATATTTTTTTATAATTCTTATTCATTTAAATAATTAACTTTACTCTTCTTTATAGTCAATAAATACACCTGTATAACCGAGTAAAACTTGGTAATAACAGGATTTTTTCTATAAAATAATTATAAAAACACTGAGTAAAGTCCTGATATGCTAATTCTTAAAAAAATATTCATGTATACACTCTATTATTAAATTGAGAATTTTTTTATTTATTGCCTATAAGACCCAGTCGAAGCATGCTAAAAAACACGTCTTTATAATAGATAAAAATAACGATGAAAATATTCAATCAAAAAATCGTCATAACAGCATTAACGCTTAGCTTATTTATAGCTCTACCCCAAGCTCAAGAAACCGAATTAATCCCCTAAAAAAACAAGTTGCTGGTTACTACCACCACCAAATCATTGCACTACTTGATGGAACAAACTATCTCAATCCATCTATGCTTTAAGGCTTAATCAATACATAAAAAAGCCTCTATCTCTAGAGGCTTTTTTATTGCTGGGTCACTTAGCCTTGCAACACAAATTCCCAAATCACATAGCCCAGTCCAAAACCAAGTAGTGAATATAAGGTAATAATGAAAAATACAAAGCTGGCATTGTTTTTTCTTTTCCAAAAACTCATCGCGACACCCAAAGCTTGTTCGTAATACCCTATGTTAACGAGCTTTTAATAAAAAGTGAAATACATCTAAGCATTTTATTTATAATAATATTTTTACAAAAAACACATTCTTTACTTTCAAAAAATCAATATACAGATTCAGATTGAATTTTTAGTACAGATGCTAAATCGCCATTTCGATTTAAAAAAAATGGTAAATATATTCATATTCTTTTTTGCTGGCATCCATGCTAATACATAGAGTTGACTTTAATTACATAAGAATAGCCATGAAATACCTCAGCTCTTATCTTGTCGGATCACTCCTTGCTTTAGGTTCATTGGCAGGTATTTCCCCAACACACGCACAAACGCCTTCCACTTTAGAACAACAAAAACAGGTTCCCGGATATTATCAATACAGCTTTGGAGATTACCAGATTACTGCCCTGCTGGATGGCACCAATTATTTAGCCAAAGTCTTGTTTAAGGATATTCCTGAAGCAGAAGTGAATCAGATTTTAAAAAAATATTATGTTGACCAAAGCAAAGGCATCCAGACCTCCGTCAATGCTTTCCTGGTAAATACAGGCAAAGAACTGGTCTTGGTGGATAGCGGTGCTTCTAGCTGTAATGGGCCAAACTTTGGGTCTATTTATTCAAATTTACAGGCATCTGGACAAAAGCCTGAGCAAGTCAATTCAATCTTATTAACGCATTTACATCCTGATCATGTTTGCGGCATCAGTAATAACGGCGTTGCCAATTTTGCCAATGCGAATATTTATGTATCGCGAGCCGAACTGGATTTCTGGATGAATCCTAAAAGTGTAGAAAAATTACCAAAAGCAAAACAGGCCGGTTTTTTGGGTACAGTCGATAAAATCAAGAAAGCCATCGCACCTTATCAGGCCAAAGGTCAGTTAAAGACCTTTAAGACTAGCGATAAAATCAATGGTTTTGATGTGATCAGTTCAGCTGGGCATACACCGGGACATTTTGGTTTTAGCTTAAAATCACAAGGTCAGGAAATGATATTTATTGGGGATATTGTACATTCCCATACCATTCAGTTTGATCGTCCACAGACAGCTATAGATTTTGATATCGATCCGAAAAAAGCGGTTGAAACCCGCTTAAAGTATTTTGCGGAATATGCAAAGAATGGCCAGACGGTGGCAGCACCACATTTACCATTTCCGGGAATTGGGCATGTCTATTCTAAAGATGTTAAAAGCTATCAATGGATTCCCGTGCATTTTAAAGATTAAGTTCAAATGATTAGCCGTCCCTTGGAAAGCTAGTAAGAATGATCACTTTCCAAGGATGAGGACTTCAACTGTTGAAACTATTTCATCCCGAAAATAAGTTTTAATCCGAGCACGGTCATCACCGCACCTGCTGCACGGTCAAACAATGCCTTAAACTTTAAATACACACGGCGTGGCTTTTCAGCAGAAAGTGCGACAGCCACGAGTGAGCACCAGCCAGCATCAATAAAAAAACATAAAATGGGCAAAGCAAAATAGAAATAGTTCGGAATTTCTTTTGGTAATAAGGCGGTAAAAATACTGGCCAGCACAATCGCAATTTTTGGATTCGACAACTGCGTGATTAAACCTGTGGTAAAAGCGCGACGTAAAGACATCTGTTTGGTAATGCTCGAATCTGCCTCAATCGGATCTTTGGCATGCTTAATAATTTTAAAAGCCAGCCAAAGTAAATATAGCCCCCCACAAATTTTTAAGGCCAGATAAGCCGAAGGCACAGCCAGCAAAAATGCCTGCAAACCCAGTACTGCCAGCAAACCGAAAATTGCTGCACCTAGACCAGTTCCCAGTGCAGTAAATAAACCATGTTTACGTGAAATCGCAATTGAATTTTTTGCCACATAAATAGAAGTCGGCCCGGGACTCATTGCACCTAACATCAGGGCAACAGCAATTGAGCCTAAAATCCAGAATGATTCCACGAGATAACCTGACTTAAAAATTGAAGGATTATTTTAAGCAAAAACCGAATCATTTGCTCTAAAAATTTCAGTATTGGTCAGGAATTTTAGTTACTGTAATGGCTTACTGTTTTAACTGATCCTGAGCAATGAATTGCGTGTCTAACAGTTGGTAATCCTGATCATGTACCGGTACACCACCAATAATCATGGTACGGGTCTCTGTTTTAGGCTTATTCATCGCATCATCACAACCCGACAAACTGAGCATTACACAAACCAAAATAGCATAGGACAATATTTTCATTATTCTACCCTCCTCAAGGGTTTCCTGTATTTAGATTAGCATCCCTGCTTAAATAATCAGCAGAATATTTGTGACATTCTGCGTCAATTTTTATCTCATGCCTGAAAATGACTTATTCTCAATCCCTGATCTTTACTGCTTTCGCTATAATGGCCGAATAACTGACTGTGTTAATTTTTATGTTTGCAGAGATTGCCCAAAATATTCCCGATCAACAGATTAATTTTCACGATATTATTTTAACAATACGTCGTCTGGATCTGGTACATCCGCAAATTTCAGGCAACAAGTTTTTTAAACTGAAATACAATTTTCTGGAAGCACAAAGACAGGGTTATCGGCAGATTCTCAGCTTTGGTGGTGCGTATTCCAATCATATTGCGGCCACTGCATTTGCCGCACAGCAGTTTGGTCTTCAGAGTGTGGGGATTATTCGGGGTGAGGAGCTGGCCCATCGACCACTCAATCCGACTTTAGCCACCGCACGGCAGTTGGGGATGCAGCTACATTTTGTCAGTCGTGAACACTATCGTCGCAAGCAACAGCCTGAGTATCTGGCCGAACTCGCACAACAATTTCCTGAGCATTATCTCATTCCTGAAGGTGGAACCAACGCTTTGGCCATTCAGGGCTGTCAGGAAATTTTAAGCCCGCAAGATACTCAATTTGATGTGGTTTGCTGCGCAGTAGGCACTGGTGGAACCATCACCGGTCTGATCGAAGCCAGTCAGGCGCATCAGCAGGTTTTAGGATTTTCAGCGCTGCAAGGCTCATTTTTAAAAGATGAAGTCGCGCAACTAACCAGCAAAACCAACTGGACTATTCTGGATGATTATTGCTGTGGCGGCTATGCCAAAACCAGCACAGCCCTCATACAGTTTATTCGGGATTTTGAAACCGAATTTGCAATTCCACTAGAGCAGGTCTATACCGCTAAAATGTTGATGGGCATCTTTGATTTGATTGAAAAAGATTATTTCCCAGCAGGATCTAGACTGCTGGTGATTCATAGCGGTGGGTTGCAAGGCCGTAACATGGATACTACTTCTACAATTGCTTAAGCCTGAATCGGTTGATTATTATTCAGCGCAATCATCCCTTTGACCAAGCGGTAGATGTGCCAGATAAAGACCAGAAAGATGATTAGAAATCCGATCAAGATCATAGTTAATAAGCCACCAACAATATAACCCAGCAAACTGACCCAGAAGGTTTTAATCTGCCAGTCCACATGACTTTCCAGCCAGGTGCCGCGCATTTCATCACGTTTAATGTAGTTCATGATAATGGCTATAAATGGGGTCACACCCAGAAAAAACCCCAGAATATAAAGAATATAAAGAATATAAAGAATATAACTGATCAGGTTGTATTGTTTTAGTTCCTCTGACGTTTCCATAAGCCCTGCCTTATTATTGTGACTTTTGTAAAACTGTACAAAAACTATGCATGATTTTAAGCCGACTTACAAATATTTTATGTTTAAACTCTAATACGGATTGGCAATCAGCCTGTTGATTGTTCAGGAATAGAGAAAGCGGAAATAAAATTGTCTATAATGCTTTCCTTTTGTTCTCCCTCGAGTGTTTTATGTCTTCCAAGCAATACGATGTTCTCGTCATAGGTGCCGGTGCTTCAGGTTTAATGACGGCGTATATGGCTGCACAACGTGGACGTAAAGTCGTAGTGGTGGAAAAAGCCAATAAAGTTGGCAAAAAAATCCTGATGTCTGGCGGCGGTAAATGTAATTTTACCAATCTGGAGGTCGAACCAAGCCATTATATTTCGCATAATCCACATTTCGTCATTTCAGCATTAACGCGTTATAGCAATTGGGACTTTATTGGCCTGGTCTGTGAATATGGTATTGCTTATGAAGAGCGCAAACATGGACAACTGTTTACCCTCAATGGTGCAAAAGATATTCTGTCGATGCTGTTAGCAGAATGTGACAAGACCGGTCTGGTCGATCTTAAAACCAGCTGCGAAGTAAAGGCAGTCAATCCAGTCGATGATCAAGGATTTCAAGTCGCTACATCACTTGGATATTTTGAGGTTGAATCTGTGGTGGTGGCATCCGGTGGCTTGTCCATCCCGACGCTGGGGGGTTCGGGCATTGGCTATGATATCGCAAAACAGTTTGGACATCATGTTTATCCAACCCGTGCCGGTTTGGTGCCCTTCACTTTCTCTGATGGATTTAAGGAGGTGACGACTCGTTTGAGTGGCAATGCCGTAGAAGCGACACTCTCCAATGAGCTCAACAGTTTCACCGAAGCACTGCTGTTTACCCATCGTGGTTTAAGTGGCCCAAGCTCCCTGCAATTGTCCAATTACTGGAATGTCGGTCAAAGCTTTCAAGTCGATTTCTTACCAAGTGCAGATTTACTGGATTTCTTTAAAAGCAAAAAACAAAGCCAGCCCAAAGTGTTATTACGCACCTTAGTCAATGAATTTTTACCGAAAAGTGTCGTGGCTGAATTACAGAGCCTGATCTGGGCTGAGGTCGCAGAAACCGTAATTGGTAATATCAGTGATGATAAACTGGAGCAGATTGCGACACGGCTGCATGGTTTTGAAGTGAAACCATCCGGAACAGAAGGCTACCGTACTGCGGAAGTGACTTTGGGCGGTGTGGATACCAGCGAGGTTTCTTCAAAAACCATGGAAAGTCAAAAGCAGAAAGGCCTGTATTTTATTGGTGAGGTGCTGGATGTTACCGGGCATTTGGGCGGCTATAATTTCCAATGGGCATGGTCATCCGCGCATGCCGCATCGGAATATGTTTAATCAATAGATCATCAAGACTGATATTTAGTTCATTCCAGATAATCTGTCTTAAACAGCTTGAGATTGGTCGTATTTCCTAAACGGTCAATCGTCAGCTGCATTTTTCGAGTGGCTTCTCGCAAATATAGCGGTACTTCATCTGCTGAAGTGTTCTTGAATGTATATGATAGTGTTTGCCACATGATGTTGATCTCCCTTTTTTATATTTTTAATGCAAGAAGAATACCAAAATCATTTTAGTATTCACCTGAATATTATATATTTCTTAAAGGCCAAATTCTATTGTTTGTTATTCAGCAGAATTCTTTCAGTTAAATTCGTCTGTATCAGGTATTTTCCTATCCAGCGCTCGCTCTGACTGCTCGTCCTGTTTGCTCTTCACAAAAATAAATCGATAGGCAGCGGTAAAAAAGCCAAGGGTAATTCCCGCGATAACCAAAGGAGCCAGAACTTTGTTGGGTTTCTTGCTATTCATTTATTTTTCCTCGTGACTGAAAAAAATCGACCACATGAGCGTGGCCGATTTTGGTTAAAAATGACAGGTTATTTCAGGTCATCTTTTTTCTGAGTGGAACGATCAATATCGACATTTGGTTCTTTTTCTCCGGTTGAACCAAATGGATTATTGACTGGCGGATGAGTCGGATCGACTTTTACTGAATCAGGTACGGCTTGATCCGCATCCGGATTGACCGGATCAATACCCAATGATTCATCATCCTGCGGTGCAGTGGTGAGGATTGCCGGTGTGGTATGCGATAAGTCCGTACTCATTGGCGTAGTACCCTCTGCGTCTGAATCTTGATTTGGCACAATACCTGCTCCTGGCGTAGTGGTTGAAGAATCAGTAGTACCGGTCATGTTTTGTGAACGGTCGGAGTATTGTCCCATTGATGTATCTGTAGAACCCATCTCCATCGCTGCACCTGTCGTGCCTGCCATGTCCGTTGTACTTGAAGTACTCTGAGTACCTAATCCTGAAAATATGCTGTTTTCAGCTTGATCTTTGACTGGATTCGGTTCTTTGGCTTCGCGTTTTGCTTTATCAATCAGATCTGTTAAAACTCGCTCCGCAGGCTGACGACCACCCAGACCAAAAGCCAGAGCAAATGCTACTGCGACAGCACCCAGCGTTAAACCAAATGCCAGATTCACAATCGAGTCGGCAATACCCATGGCACGTAGCCCCATGGCAACGACCAAGCCCATAATCAGGACACGCACCAGATTCGCTAACCAGCGTGAGCTGTTATATTCACCGCGTTGTACAATGTTCGCGACAATATTTGCCAGCCAGAAACCGATCACCAGAATCACGGCACCGAGCAAGATGTTGGCGCCGAAGTAAATAAACATCGCAATCAGGTCGCTCACCTGTTCAAAGCCGAGACGGTCTGCTGCTTCGGACACTGCAAATAACATGGTGAACAATACGATCAGATAACCGACCACACTCGAAAGTTTAGTGGTGCCTAAAAAACGCTGTACATCCAGTTTGGCAGGAATTTCATCAACACCTGTACCCGATACCACTTCAACCACCAGACGTGCGACCAGTTTAGAGACCACATAAGCCAGAATCAGAATTAAGGCAGCAGCAATAATATTCGGAATGGCATTCATGATTTCATACAGCATCGCCGTGGCAGGCTGAGAAATCGCTTCGACACCCAATGCTTCAAAAGCAATAATCAATGCAGTAATGATCACGACAGCGAAGATGAATGAACCAATCACCTGTGCCACATTGGAATTTTTGAAAATACCTACTTTTTCAGCTTGTTGTTGTACATTCAGACTGTTTAATAGGCCTTCAACAATACCGCGAACAATTTTTGCCAGAATATAACCGACAAAAATGATCACTGCAGCAATAAAGATATTTGGTAAGTAGCTTACGACATCAGTCAGCATATTCTGAACTGGTAACAACAGACCGTTGAGTCCCAGAATAGACAGTACGATTGGCAAGAACAGTAATAAAATTAACCAGTAAGCAATTTCACTGATGTTCTGACTAATGGGACTGACACCCACTTCAGCACTGAGTTTTTCGTCTAGTTGGGTTCGGTCAAGTAGCTTTTGTAGCCCTATTTTCACCAGGTTGGCGACAATCCACCCTATGAATCCGACTGCAATTGCACCTAGTAACTGCGGGATAAATAACAGGAATTGCTGAATCATATTACTGAAAGGACCACTGATACTGGTCAGGTTGAGTACATTCAGTGAACCAATTACGGCAATAATCAGAATAATCCAGAACACCACCCGGGCAATAATACTTTCGATATTAGAGCGATGGCCTGTCGCCGTATTTAAGTGTGTATTGGTTCCAAGTTTTTGCAAGACTTTCTTGACTGCTGCCGAAACCAGTAATGCAATGATCCAACCAATGACTAATATGGCAATTGCACTCAGAATGGGATGAAACTGATCCCAATAATACATGGCGTCGAAGCCGCCACGCGGACTTCTCATATAATCATTCATGTTGTTTTACCCTCTTTGTTATTAAGCTATTTATCTGAAATCGGGAGCCTATCCTTGAAACATTCAGCCCCTTCTTCTTTCGGATTCACCTTCAGATTTGATGTTTTTAGACTTGAGCCAGCTAGCTATCATTAGCTTAAACATCACAATATATTGCAAAAAAGCCCCAGTGGTTTCACTAGAGCTTTTGATATATGTCTGAGTTATCGAGCCGCCTGTGCATCATCTGTCGCAGTTGCTGTTGCTTCTGTTCCATCACCTAGCGTTGCAGTAGCTTCTGTAGGTTCACCGACTGGAGTCGTATTGTTTGGTGTCGCAGGTTGCACACTAGGGTTCGGATGTCCAGCAGGTGCATCATTTGCGTCTGGATTCATGTCAGCAAACATATAGAACAGTAATGCCAGTAAAAAGATACCTACCAAAATCAAGATATAAACAGGAATACGCTTTTTTTGCGTCACTGCTGTCTGATGATCTAAAGGTGGTTTTTTATTGAAATCATCGACCATAACCATCCTCACTCTTTGTTATTCATAAGTAGATTTTTAGCATAACAAGCAGTTAAAACAGCTTCTGTGACAAAACATGGTGAGATGGTGACGGGATGTAAGTTATATGTATGAATAATATTTAGAATAATCTTTAAGCAATCGTGCTCATTTTTAATTCACTGATCGCTACTGGTTGATGGTGAATGGGTTTAACTCAGTATTATCCTGCTATTCATTTTCCCCTCATGTGAATGACATAGAAAATTACTGGCAGATCAACACATCTAATCGCTTGAATAATTGCAACACTATTCGCTTAAACCTTCTTATAGAGCGATATAAAGCGTATCAGAAAAGAAAAAGGCTTTATAATCAATCTGATAATGAGGTTTAGCTTCTCCATTCTTTTCCAATCCCAGTTTGCTTGAGTTGCCTGAGTGGTATGCAGTCCTTTGAAATTCAAGAGCTTCAGTACGCGACCTCAGGGCAGAACCAACACTAAAATTTGCGCTAAACAATAGCACTGCTCAGTTTCTATAAAATGGGCTATAATGTGTCCCTCATTTTTTTATTTCATCGAGCTCTATGGCGTATCGTCAACAAAGTGTATCGTTGGATCTTGACACTGATGTCACCCACCAATGCACTTTGCATCATACTCGCGATCAGCATCTGATCGGGATTATCGAATTCAGTAAACCGAGTTTTGCACTGCGCTGGCAAGACTTGGAGTATTTCCGTCGTCGTACTGAAGAGTTTTCCGTGATGCCTTTCCCGGACTGTGTCAACGCAATGATTATCGATATCCGAGATGTAACAGCATGGCTTGACAATGAAGTGCCAATTATTCCATGGCGTTTATTGGAAGAGGATTGTCCGGTACGCTTAGTCGTCCCTGCGGATCGTCTTGAGCACTACGCCGGATTCTTTGAACCGACCTGGCTCAGTTCCGATGTCGAAACGGCCATTCAAGAAATTCGTGAATCGATGGATATGTTTGTGCATTAAGCTTGAACCGATAAAAAAACCTCCAGTTTGGAGGTTTTTTTATGACTTTTTCTTTCTTATGCTTGTAGTTCAATCTCTTTATTTATTTGCATTCCTTTGAGCATCTCGCAGATTTCCTTTTCTGATTCAGTAACATTTCAGCAATAAATTCAGCTTGAGTCATGCTTGAATCATCAACTAAGATGAATATAAACGAATACTTAGACTTTATAGCAATAATTAGAATATTGTCTCAGCAGCGCCTGAAAACGGGCGTACTCATAATAATTGAAAATGAAAAATGGAGTTTCACGATGAAAGCAAAGACTCAATTCGCTACGCTGCTGTGTGCCAGTGCCCTGACCTTGGGACTGAGTGCCTGTAGTGATAATCAGGCACCAAGCAATCAGCAAGGCAGCCAGAATACTTCTGGCGCGCTCAATAAGATCAAACAGTCCGGCACGATTGTATTAGGTTATCGTGACTCCTCGATTCCATTTTCTTATATCGCTGACAATCCGAATCAGCCGGTCGGCTATGCCCATGACCTGCAACTAAAAGTGGTCGAAGCCGTCAAACAAAAGCTGAATCTTCCTGATTTAAAAATCCGCTACAACCTGGTGACCAGCCAGAACCGGATTCCACTGGTCTCCAACGGTACGGTTGATCTGGAATGTGGCTCGACGACGAATAATAAGGAACGCCAGCAACAGGTCGATTTCTCTGTTGGCTTTTTTCAAGTAGGTTCCCGTCTATTAACCGCAACCAATTCTGGTATTCAAGATTTTAGCGATCTGAAAGGCAAAAAACTGGTGACCACTGCCGGCACCACATCGGAACGCTATATTCGTCAGCATGAAAAAGAATTGGGCCTTGGTGAAATTATTTCGACCAAAGACCATGCAGAATCCTTTTTAATGCTGCAAAGTGGCCGTGCTGCTGCATTTATGATGGATGACATTTTACTGGCGGGAGAAAAATCCAAGGCTAAAAATCCGCAACAATGGCACATTGTGGGTACAGCGCCCATCAATGAAATCTATGGCTGTATGTTACGTAAGGGAGACCCCGAATTTAAGCAGGTTGTGGATGATGCTATTAAAGCCACGTATAGCTCCGGTGAAATCAACAATATGTATAAAAAATGGTTCCAGTCGCCTATCCCACCGAAAAATATCAACTTGAACTATGCCATGTCCGATGCGTTAAAAAATTTGATCAGCAATCCGCATGACCGTGATCAATAAGCGCTGAATCTTATCCACCTTACTTAAGCCTAATAGGTTTAAGGATCTTTGTTGGAGTTGCGATGAATTATAGCTGGAATTGGGGTGTCTTATTGCAACCGACCGGGATTGGGGATACCACCTATCTGAACTGGATCATGACGGGTATCGGCTGGTTGGCTGTGATTGCGATTGTCGCCTGGTCAATTGCCATGCTGCTGGGTAGCCTCTTAGGCATCATGCGGACCTTACCCAGTCCTACAGCTCGGGCTATTGGAACGGCCTATGTGACCATTTTCCGTAATGTGCCTTTACTGATCCAGTTATTTATCTGGTTTTATGTGGTGCCCAACTTTCTGCCCAGCTATATTCATAACTGGTGGATCAATGATTTAGGCGCCAATACCACGGCACTAATTTCTGCCAGTATCGGCTTGGGGCTGTTTACCGCAGCGCGGGTTTGCGAACAGGTACGTACCGGGATTGAAGCCATTCCACCCGGGCAGATCAATGCCGGCTATGCCGTGGGGTTTAGCACCACACAATTATATCGCTATGTGATTTTACCGCAGTCTTTTCGCATGATCTTACCCCCCTTAAGTTCTGAGCTGACCAACTGTGTCAAGAACACCTCGGTGGCCTCACTGGTCGGGGTTGCGGAACTCATTTCCCAGATGAAAACCATCAGCGAATATACGCAAAATACCATTGAGATTTACACCTATGTCACCCTGATTTTTATCCTGATCAATGTCTGCCTGATTGGCTTGATGAACTTTCTGGAAAAGCGCCTTCAGGTGCCCGGTCTGATTACGGGGACTAAATAATGGAATGGTTCACTGCATTTTTTCAGGATTTACAATTATCCGCACCTGCCCTATGGCATGGTCTGAGTATTACGTTAAAAGTCTTATTTTTTGCCACCATTGGCGGGGTCTTTATTGGCACCTTACTGGCATTGATGCGGCTGTCTTCAATCAAGGTGTTGAACTGGATTGCCAAGGGTTATGTCAATCTGTTCCGTTCGATTCCCCTGCTGCTGGTACTGATGTGGTTCTACTTCGCTGTGCCTTTTATCTATACTGGGGTGACTGGAAAATATCTGACCATGGATACGGCACTGGTGTCCAGTATTGTGGCTTTTATGCTGTTTGAAGCCGCCTATTTTTCCGAAATTGTCCGTGCCGGAATCCAGTCTATTCCTAAGGGACAAACAGATGCGGCCTCTGCCCTCGGCATGAGCTATGGCCAGTCCATGCGCCTGATTGTACTGCCTCAGGCCTTTCGCAAAATGACACCGCTATTATTACAACAGACCATTATTTTGTTTCAGGATTCCACCATGGTGTATGCAATTGGCCTGTTGGACTTTTTCCGCAGCAATTATGTACGTGGTGACCTGATGGGCTTACTCACCCAATATATTCTTTTTGCCGGTTTGGTCTATTTCACCATCAGTATGATCGCCACCTATATTGTTAAAAAATTACAGCAGAGGTTAACTGTATGAACGAAGCCAAAGTCATGATTGACCTCCAGCATGTCAGTAAATGGTATAAAGATTTTCAGGTACTGACCGACTGCACCACCCAGATTCGGCAAGGTGAAGTGGTGGTGGTTTGTGGTCCTTCTGGTTCAGGAAAATCCACCCTGATTAAAACTGTCAATGGTCTGGAACCTGTTCAGCAAGGCAGTATTCTGGTCGATGGAATTAAAATTAATGATCCGAAAACCAATTTAAATAAACTAAGAAGTCGCGTGGGCATGGTATTTCAGCATTTTGAATTGTTCCCGCATCTCAGTATTACCGAGAACCTGAGCATTGCCCAGATCAAGGTATTGGGTCGTTCTGAAGCCGAAGCCAAACAGAAAGGACTTGCCTATCTGGATCGTGTCGGCTTAAGTGCACAGGCCAATAAATTCCCGGCACAACTTTCTGGCGGACAACAGCAACGTGTCGCGATTGCCCGTGCGCTGAGCATGGATCCGATTGCCATGTTGTTTGATGAACCAACTTCTGCGCTTGACCCTGAAATGATTAATGAGGTGCTCGATGTCATGGTCGGTCTGGCCAAAGAAGGCATGACCATGATGTGTGTCACCCACGAAATGGGCTTTGCCCGACAGGTTGCCAACCGGGTCATCTTTATGGATCAGGGAAAAATTGTGGAAGATTGCAGTAAAGATGATTTCTTTAATACAGCGCGTGGTGAGCGTGCCCAGCAATTCCTGAACAAGATTCTGCACTAAGCTGTCATTATTCACCTTGCAGATAAAAAAGCTCATCCAAGGATGAGCTTTTTTATCTGCAATTCAGACTTACCAATAATTCTCGACTGCAATATTGCCTTCGCCACGCCGGTTCATGATCAGGCCACGGGCTTTTAAGGCTTCTTTGGTATCATCGACCATTTCCGGGTTACCGCAAAGCATGACATGGGTGGTTTGCGGATTGAGCTGCATACCTACGGCTTTTTCCAGTTCACCATTGGCAATCAGCACCGGTAAACGATCGTGCAAAGGTGCATCAGGCTCACGGGTAATAATCGGAATAAATTTAAATCCGCTATGTCCTTCGCCAAAGGTTTCGGCAATTTCCTGAATCCGTTCCACATAAGCGAGTTCAGCCCGGCTACGCACGCTATATACCAGATTGATTTTTTCGTATTTGCTCCAGGTTTCAAAGTCTTGCAACATGCACAGAAACGGTGCCAGACCAGTTCCAGTGCCCAATAACCACAAGTCTTTGGGTAAGGGCAACTGATAACGGGCCAGCGTCAGATAACCATAGGGAATTTTTTCCAGAAACAGCTCATCCCCTACTTTAAGGTGCTGTAAATTGGAGGTAAATTTACCTTCTGGAACCACAATCGAAAAAAACTCCAGAGTTTCATCAAAAGGAGATGACACCACCGAATAGGCACGAACCACCAGTTCATCTCCCACCTGCAGGCCAATACGCGCAAATTGCCCCGCAGTGAATTTGAAGTGTGCCGGGCGTGTCATGGTGAAACTGAATAATGTATTGGTCCAGCGGTGTACAGATAAAACTTTTTCTAGGCTAAATTTTTCAATTGACATGATTTCAACGTGGCATGAAAGACTGTGCTCATGGTAGCATGGCAATATAATTTATTAATATTTTTTAAATGTTAAGGCTCTACTCATGCGCATGACTTTACGCCAATTGGCTGTTTTTGTAGCAGTGGCACAAGAGGGTACCGTAACGAAGGCTAGCGATGCCGTCAAACTTACTCAAAGTGCGGCTAGTATGGCTTTAGCAGATCTGGAAGATGGTCTGGGTGCTCCATTATTTGACCGTCTAGGCAAACGTTTACAGCTCAATGACCTGGGGCGCTTTCTTCTCCCTCAAGCGCTGGAAATTTTAGGTCGATGCGAATCTTTTGAACAGATTGCGAAAGGTGAGCTTCAAAGTATCGATTTACGTTTAGGTGCAACCCTGACCATTTCAGATTACCTGATTCCTGACCTGATGGCCGATTTTCTAAAAATTCAGCCTCAAGCGCATTTACAGCTGCAAGTTGGTAATACCCGTCAAATGATTGAAGCGGTGAATCAGTTCCAGCTGGATCTGGCCTTGATCGAAGGCTCCTGTCATCTGCCACAACTGCAATGTATCCATTGGCGCGATGATGAGCTGGCGGTGTGCTGTGCACCGGATCATCCCCTAGCGCAATTGAACCGTGAGCTGACCGCGGAAGATTTCAAATCTGTAGAGTGGATTCTGCGCGAAGAAGGTTCAGGTACTCGCGAAGTCTTTGATAATGCCATTTTGAAAGATGTGCCGGATGCCAATATCCGTCTGACACTTGGCCATAATGAAGCAATTTTGAAAATCGTAGCCGGCGGAATCGGCATGTCCTGTATTTCCAAACTTGCGATTGAGCCTTTACGCGAGAAAGGTCAACTGGTGATTCTCAATACTCCGTTCTGGTCTTTAACGCGTCCATTGTTTATGCTGGTACATCGCCAGAAATATCAGGGGCCAGGCCTGAGAGCCTTTATGAATTTCTGTGAAGCCTAAATTTGTTTTCAATCAAAAAGCACCTTAAGGTGCTTTTTATTCTATCTTAAAATTGGCTTTCACACGGGATGCCATCGCCGTCACCATCCATTTTAGTATTTGGACAGTTCCGGATAAAAAATAAAGCCTCTTCGTAAGAACCCATCTGACTACAGTGTTCTCGACCATCGCATTTAAATTGAGATATAGATGGCGAAGCCGTTTCTGGAGTTTTCAGATTAACCGGGTTACTTTGGCTTGGTACCTCAGTACCGCGATTTTCGAGGTTCTTTCTGCCCTGTTCAGATAATCCTTGCATAGCTAGATCACCTTGCGCTGCTCGCTGCTCAGCGACAATTCGTTGCTGCTCTACCATCAGTCCTTCAAGCTTTTGCTGTTTTTGAACTTGGTAGCTTTGGTATTTGTTATAAACAAGCCCAACAAGAATCGCAATAATAATTAATCCCGATATTGTGATTAGTTTGGATCGAGTTGATAATTTTGTCTTTTCATAACGTGGAGAAACATGTGCTTCAGGATCTTCATATAAATCATTATTCTGCTTAATAGCCAATTTTGATTTAATATCCAGCCGGATAATATGGTCTGCCTTAAACTTTCCATTATCTTCAACCATTAAAAACTTTAATTTTTCCCCAATTTTTAATGGAATATTTTGATTGGGAAAGTCTTTAATATGAAAAAATAAATCTTTAGATTCCCCTTCGATTTGAATAAAACCAAAACCACGCGCTTCGTGATAGGTTTTGATTTTCCCCTCTTGAAACATAATTCACTCTTGTCTTTGATATTTTTAATAATTGTAATAAAAAATACATCGAAAAGCTTTTATGAAATTCTTTAATAGAAAAACCAAAAAAGCACTTATAGGCGCTTTTTTAAATTGAAGAATAGAGAAATACCGAGTTAAAAATAGAAAATTAAAAATTTCTGGTTTAAATTTATACTTCGCCCAAAATTATAAAACCAACTGCGGATACCAGTGCCAACCATAGCGTTGGGCTAAAAAGAATTGAACGCTTTAACGGAACAGATATTGTGGGTGCCAAAGATGGTAATGCCACAACTTCCGCTACAAACTCGTCCTGTACTTTGACATCTAGGCGTACCATATTGTCCAATATTATGGTTTCCTGATGAGGAATCATTCTAAATTTAAGCAGTTCTCCAATTTGAGGATCAATTTCAGGTGAAGGTAAATCCTGTAGCCTAAAACTTAGTTCTTGAGCGTCATCTGCTAACTCAATGCTGCCTGTACCACGTTCGGAATCATAAGTTTTAATTTTTCCATTCCTAAACATGACATTTATCCCTATAAATCAACAGATAGTATTTTAAGTGAGAAGGAATAGAGATGATTGTAGCGCTTTGGTAGACGTTTTATTGTTTGCGTAACGAAGTACAAGCTTTAAGTTACAAAAACTGATGTAAGACTATAGTTCATGAATTTTTAGATAAAAAAGAGGCGAAAATGCCTCTTCATTTAGTCAAATTCACGGTTAATTAACGCTTGAGATTTGATAGTAATGCGGAAGTAATTGACTGGTTATGTGCAGCGACCTTAGATTTTTTAGCTTTCTTTGAAGTATCCTCAACACGTTCAATCTTAATGGCTTTATACTTATCGCCATTTTCTACCACATTAAATTTCACGCGTTCATTGCGTTTTGGCTCGCCTTCTGCCGCAGGAAAGTCTGAAATATGGAAGAACACATCTCCCTCAGCTGAACCAATAAAACCAAAACCTTTTGCAGGGTCGTACTGTTTGATTTTGCCCTGATATAATTCATCTTTCATGCTGTTGTCCTATGCTGAAAATGCCCGATCTACATTATATAAAAAAGAGGCTGTAGTAGCCCCTTTTTTCGTCCTGTTCAAAAATTAGTCTTTCTGAACTGAACCAAAGATTTTATCGCCAGCATCACCAAGACCCGGAACGATATAACCATTTTCATTTAAACCGCTGTCGATTGATGCAGTGAACATGATCACATCAGGATGTGCAGCCTCTACACGCTTAATACCTTCCGGTGCGGCAACCAGAACCATAACACGAATGTCTTTACAGCCACTGGCTTTGAGTACATCAATTGCAGCTACAAGAGAAGAACCTGTCGCCAACATCGGATCAATGATCATCGCGATACGGTTTTGTACGTCTGGAACCAGTTTTTTATAATAAGTACGGGCTTCCAGGGTTTCTTCATCACGCTCTAAACCGAGTACAGATACTTTTGCACTTGGAATCAGATTTAAGAAACCATCCAGCATGCCAATACCGGCACGTAGAATCGGCACAACCGTGATTTTTTTACCGGCAATACGGTCAACTGTGACAGCACCATTCCAGCCATCAATATCATGTTCAACCATTGGCAGGTCTTTAGTCGCTTCATAAGTCAGAAGCATGGTCACTTCTTGAGCTAACTCGCGGAAGTTTTTGGTACTGATATCTGCACGACGGAGTAAACCGAGCTTATGTCGGATGAGCGGATGACGGATTTCATGGATTGCCACAGGAGAACACCTAAAAGGTTAAAGATAAATTTCCGCTATTATAAAGGCTTTTATTGATTTGTATAAATAAAAAAGCCCCCAATCATGGAGGCTTTTTTGTAATAACGTCAATCTTCGCAGATATTAGTTAAAACCACTTTGAACCAAAGTGAAAATGAATTGCTGTAATTCAGGTGATATTGCGAAGAACGCATATTTAGAAATCGCAATCACTGGATCTGGATAAACACCAATCACAAGTACCGCAAGTGCAGCAAGTAATACCATGATACCGCCGACTTTTTGACCCCAATGATTCACCGCATCTAGACGTGGTGTTTCAGGTGGTGTCATGTACAGCACGACCATCACGCGCAGGTAGTAATACAAACCAATACCTGAACCCAGAATAACCATTGCAGTCAGGAACCAGGCTTCGCCTGCAACCGCAGTTTTAATCACCAGGAACTTACCGATAAAGCCGGCAGTTAAAGGAATACCTGCAAGAGACAGCATCATTACGGTTAATACAGCAGTCAGGACTGGACGGCGCCAGAACAGACCACGGTATTCAGCCAGACTACCCGCTTCATCCGTATTGTTATACGGACTCGACATCAGCGTCACAACACCGAAAGCACCAATCGTGGTTAATACATAAGTAATCACATACACGTTTACACTTTCAAAAGTCGCAAAACCTTGAACCTGTAAGAAATCGGTATTACGTGAACTGACGATGGCAACCAGCAAATAACCAAAGTGCGCAATTGAAGAGTATGCCAGAATACGTTTCAGGTTCACTTGGCGAACAGCCAGCAAGTTACCTGCAAGAATCGACAATACTGCAATAATCGAAATGATCGTTACGAAGCTGTCTGCCAGGATTAAACCTGAAGACAAAACATAACGAACAAACAGACCAATCATCGCCACTTTTGCCACAGTCGCAAGGAAAGTCGCGATTGGTGCTGGTGCACCTGCGTAGACGTCTGGTGTCCATTTGTGGAATGGTGCCAGCGATAATTTAAATGCCACAGCAAATACAATTAAGGCCAGACCAATTATCACAGCTGGCTGACTGAATACAGTAAACAGTTTGCCCGGTTCAGCAACGAAACTTAAAGTACCTGTGTAGGCATAAATATATGCCATACCCATCAGCAGCATTGCGGACGCAGTTGCTGAAAGCACCAGATATTTCACACCTGCTTCAAGCGATTGAGAACGTTGATGTGTATATGCCAACAGGCCGTATACAGGAATCGACATCAACTCAAGGCTAATAAAGAATGATGCATAGTGCGAGCTTGCCACCATTAACATTGCACCCGCGACGGATATCAACATCAAGATATACAGCTCTTCACGGTTATCTTTATAAGTTTCGATATACGCGTGTGACAAGGTACTACAGGCAAGTGCAGCAATCAGAATCACAAACTGGTACAACATCGTAAATGGATCTACGATGAACAGATTCATCACATTGGCAGGTGCAAATGTGCCTGCCAACAGAACGAAAATGATATAGAACGCTGCTAAGTTCAGACCAACAACAGTCGTCGTCGCAACAAGATTATGGTTACGCTTGATTGCCGTCAGCAACATCACGACGATCGCAGTTAACGACACGATCATCACAGGTGCGAGCGGCATAAGCTCAGAAAAAGACATTGTGAAGTTCATGGCTTATTGGATCTCCACATTTTCAAGTTGAGTCGTTACCTGATCAGCAACTTCAACCACTTCTTGAACTGGAATGTAGCTATTCGCTAACCACGCCATGCTTGAGTTAGACACATCAAGGAAGCTTTGTGGGTATAGACCAAGCCAAAGTAGACCAAACGCGCAGATCAACAATAACGCGATTTCACGTGCATTCAGATCTTTTAACGGATGTGTATAGTGCTGTTTTTGCGCTTCGTTTGGCACACCAAACAGGGCTTTGTGAATCAGGATCAGACCATACAGACCTGCAAAGACCAGACTGATTGCCGCAAGAATAGTGAATGCCGGGAATTGTGCATAAGCACCCATCAAGATCAGGAACTCACCAATGAAGTTACCCAGACCTGGAATACCGACAAGCGCCGCAACAAAGAACATCAGGAAGAATGCAAGATACGGGAACTGACCACGCATCCCCCCCATCAAACGCATGTCACGCGTATGCACACGCTCATATACCTGACCACACATAATGAACAGTGCAGCAGAGGAAATACCATGTGCCAACATCATGATCATCAGACCCTGGAAGGTCAGGATGTTACCTGCGTAAATCGCAAGTAAAACAAAGCCCATGTGGGAAATAGATGTATACGCCAGTAAGCGTTTCATGTCGGTTTGCTGGAAAGCACACCAAGCACCGTAGAAGATACCGATTAAACCCAGAATGATCGCGATATCTGCAAACTGAGCCGAAGCTGCCGGGAAGAATGGAATCACGAAACGCAATAAACCGTACGCCGCAGTTTTAATCAAGATACCTGCAAGGTCAACAGAACCCGCTGTTGGTGCTTGCGCATGCGCATCTGGTAACCAGCCGTGTAATGGGAAAACTGGAAGTTTTACCGCAAAACCGATGAATAAACAGATCATGAATGCATAAGCAAGCGCTGGAACCTGAGCGTCAAGCGTATTCGCCACACCTAATAAATAGTTGTAGTCGAAACGGATTTCGCCAGTCATGGTATAGCCTACAGTCACTAGACCCAGGATACCAATCAGCATCACCAAACCGGCAACCTGCGTGTAAATGAAGAACTTGTTTGCTGCATAAACACGTGACTTGCCTTCTGCCCCTTTATGACCCCAAAGGGCAATCAGGAAGTAGATCGGCACCAGCATCATCTCCCAGAAGAAGAAGAACAGGAACAGGTCAATCGCCAGGAATACACCGATCACACCACCCAAAGACCATAAAAGGTTCAAGTGGAAGAAACCAACGTTCTTTTGAATCTCACCCCATGAACAGCCGACTGCCAGCACACCCAGGAGTGCAGTCAAACCAACCATAAGAAGTGATAAACCATCCACGGCTAAGTGAATGTTAATGCCAAGGGTCTGAATCCAAGGCAGTTTGAATTCGGCAGCCCACGAAGGTGTCGCAGCGCCTAATTCATAGTTATAGGTACCAGTCTGCCAAAGGACGATGGTCAAAACCAAAGTCACCAGCATACCGATTAGCGCGATATAACGCGGCAAGTGTTGGTCGAGTTTATCGACCAACCAGCATATGAAACCTGCAATGAACGGAATGAGGATCAGAGCCGGCAAAATAATATTGTTTGGAGCTTCCATTTTATTTCCCCACGACCTGAATCACGATCAAGATCATCAGTAGGACAACGACACCGAGCCCCATACTAGATGCATATTCACGCAGTGAACCGGTTTGACGTGAACTTGTAAAGCTGTGACCACTTTTGACCAGTGCAGGAAGTACCAGCCATAAGCCATCAATTGGATCACGACCGAACAGTTTAGCGAACAGCAAATATGGCTTGACGAAAATCAGGTCATAAAGCTTGTCGAAACCTAATGCATTACGGCAGATATTAACCAGACCCGCACCTACAGAAGTGGCAGCAAAACGTTTGACTGCATTGTAAGCAAAAGCGAACAGCACCACACCGACCACAAGACCCGTCAATGCAACAGCAATGGCGATGTATTCAGCACCATGTGCACCTGCTTCAAGCGCTTCAGGAATAATGAAGGCTGGAATTTGGGCTGCATCTAGAATGCTCATCACGGGTGCTTTCAGTACGATTGCCAGACCTGTCGAAAGGACAGCAAGAATCGCCAGTGGCGCCCAGTAAGTTGCACCTTTGATTTCATGATAAGGCGTGTTTTCTTTGCCGAAGAATACCACCCAGATTAGACGGAATGTATAAATCGAGGTTAAGAAAGCACCTGCAACACCGACCCAGTACAGCGTGTTATACACTGGTAAACCAGCAATATGACTTTGCGTCCAGACTGCAGCAAGAATTGCGTCTTTTGAGAAGAAACCAATGGTCAGGAATGGAATTGCTGCCAAGGCACCGCCACCAATCGCGAAACATGCAAACAGGAATTTGTTCTTGTAGAACAAACCGCCCATCTTGAAGATGTTTTGTTCGTGATGGTAAGCCAAAATTACCGCACCAGACGACAAGAACAAGAGTGCCTTGAAGAATGCGTGAGTCAGCATGTGGAATAGACCCGCCTGATATGCTTCAGCACCTACTGCCATAAACATATAACCGAGCTGACTCATGGTTGAGTAAGCCAGAATACGTTTGATGTCGGTCTGAACCAATGCAGCAAAACCAGCCACAAGCAAGGTCACCGCACCTGTGATCGAAATAAACACCATCACTTCTGGCGCAAGTTCAAAGACTGCAAACAGACGGCAGCACAGGTAAACACCCGCCGTTACCATGGTCGCAGCATGGATCAATGCAGAAACAGGTGTTGGACCTGCCATTGCATCGGCTAACCATGTTTGTAATGGGATCTGTGCAGATTTACCTGCCGCACCCAAGAACAATAACAATGCTGTCCAGATGGTCAGCGAAGAACTTTGCGTCATTACAGTCGCTGCATTTTCAACGATGTACTGAATGTTCAAAGTACCGAATTGCTGGAAGATCAGGAACATGGCAATCAGCAGGAATACGTCACCGATACGGGTAACAGTAAACGCCTTGATTGCCGCCAGACCATTTGCAGGGTTCTGGTAGTAATAACCAATCAGCAGGTATGAACACAGACCTACACCTTCCCAACCTAAGAACAATAACGCCAAGTTATCGCCAAGAACGAGAAGCAACATGCTTGCAACGAACAGGTTGAAGTAAGAGAAGAAACGTGCAAAGTCTTCTTCACCACGCATGTACCATGAAGCAAAGATGTGAATTAAGAAACCCACACCTGTCACCATGCCCAGCATTAGTAAAGACAAACCGTCGAGTTGCAAGCTGATGCCCGGTGCAAAACCACCGACATTGAACCAGGTCCACAGGTGCTGAACATAGAGTTCTTTACCATTGTTAACAAAGTCCAGACCTGCAATCAGTGCAAACAGTGCCGATAAACCAACTGCACCGACACCAATTATCGCTGCAACATTTTCAGGAAGCTTGTTGCGCCCCGCCGCTAACAGGACAAAACCAATGAGCGGAAATAAAATTGTTAGATATAAATAACTCATCCGCGCATCTCACTAGCAGCATCCACATCCAGGTGATGGAAGCGATGATAGAACTGAAGGACGATCGCAAGACCAATACAAGCCTCTGCCGCAGCAAGCGTCAGGATCAGGATGAACATGATCTGACCATCTGGCTGTGCCCATGCACTGCCCGCCAGGACGAACGCCAAAGCAGCAGCGTTCATCATGATTTCAAGGCTCATTAAAATAAATAGTAGGTTGCGTCGCACCATTACACCGTAAAAACCCAGTGCAAAGAGAATAGATGCAACGATCAAACCATGCTCTAAAGGGATGTTGCCCATTATTCTTTTTCCTCTTCTGCATCTGGCTCACGTTTACCCAAATGGAATGCAGCTACTAATGCAGCAAGCAATAACATCGCGGCAACTTCAACCAACAACAAGTACTGCGTAAAGAGTGCTTGACCCACGGCTTTCGGGCCCACCATTTCCACACCCATTACCAGTGAAGGCTGTGCGTAATCAGAGTTTAATACCCATACCAGTACCAGACCGATCAGGAAGCTCATCAGCGCCGGATAAGCCCACGCCGATGAAGTTAACCATTTACGTTCTTGTTCAACGGTTTGTTCACCCAGATTCAGCATCATCACCACGAACACGAACAACACCATGATCGCGCCAGCATAGACAATAATTTCGAGGGCAGCCGCGAACGGCGCACCAACGATCATGAACATGCCTGCAACAGCAAGCAAGGATACGATCAGGCTTAATAAAGCATGTACCGGATTCGCGTTAGTCACCACGCGAACCGTAGAGACAATGGCCACAAGGGCCATTAAATAAAATGGCCACATCATGGTAATAGACTCCGTACATCAACAGGTGCACTTTCACGCTGTGCTTGACCTTTGTCCTTGCCTGCAACTGCCATACCGGTGACACGGTAGAAGTTATAGTCAGGATATTTACCAGGACCAGAAATCAGCAAGTGTTCTTTTTCATAGACCAGGTCTTGACGAACATATTCACCGAGTTCGAAATCCGGGGTCATTTGAATGGCTGTGGTTGGACAGGCTTCTTCACACATACCGCAGAAAATACAACGTGAGAAGTTGATACGGAAAAACTCCGGATACCAGCGACCATCTTCACGTTCTGCTTTTTGTAATGAGATACAGCCTACCGGACAGGCAACCGCACACAGGTTACATGCAACACAACGCTCTTCGCCATCAGGGTCACGCGTTAATACAATACGACCACGGAAACGTGGTGGCACGATTTCTTCGGCCGGCACTTCTGGATATAAAATCGTGTCACGTTTACGCGTTACATGGCTAAACACCATCCAAAGCGAACGAACAATCGATCCAAATCCAGCTAGAAATTTAAACATTTTGTTCTCCCTGCCCTTACCACAAGATCACGGCACCAGTCACCAACAGGTTGACTAGAGCTAATGGCAAGCAAATTTTCCAACCAAAGTTCATTACCTGATCATAACGTGGACGCATTAATGAACCACGTGCCAACACGAACATCATTACAAAGAATGCTGTTTTGATAATGAACCAGAATGCTGCTGGAAGGAACGGAATTTCAAGGTTGAATGGCGCGAGCCAGCCACCGAAGAATAACGTCACGATTAAAGCAGAGATCAGTACTACGTTGACGTATTCCGCAACGAAGAACATCCCCCACTTCATGCCGCCGTATTCGACATGGTAACCTTCAGCCAGTTCTTGTTCTGCTTCTGGTTGGTCAAATGGATGACGATGCGTCACCGCAACACCCGCAACCACGAAGATCAGGAAGCCAAGGAACTGAGGCACCACGAACCAGACATCACGTTGTGCTTCAACGATTTCACGCATGTTGAATGAGCCGGCAATTGCCACCACACCCATCAGCGAGATCCCCAGGAACACTTCATAAGAAATGGTCTGAGCCGCAGAACGTAAACCACCGAGTAAGGCGTATTTGTTGTTGGATGACCAGCCACCGAACAGTACTGCATAGACTGCAATACCTGCCATTGCCATAAAGAACAACAGGCCGATGCTCATGTCTGCCACACCTAGATAAGGTGAAACAGGAATAACCATGAACGACAGCACAGCAGTTGCCATCGCAACTGCTGGCGCCATACGGAAAGTCAGTTTGTCAGCAAATTTTGGTGTCCAGTCTTCCTTGAACATGATTTTCAGCATGTCGGCAACAATCTGGAACATACCGCCCGGACCGACACGGTTCGGACCGTAACGGTCTTGCCACAAGCCGAGTAAACGACGTTCAATAAAAGACATCAACGCAGCGATCAATACCACAACCAGTAAGATCACGATCGCTTGAATGACTGAATAGGCGATTGGCCAGTTTTCAGCCCACAGCGGCGTTTGACGGATTAATTCTTGTTCCATGAATTACACTCCAACCGCGACTGAAACAGGCTCTGCCAGAGATACCGTCGGTGCCAGACCGATTGGGTAGCCAATATAACCTGTCGGTAAGTATTCAATGACTTGTACAGGCAGAACGATTGACGTCTCGCCTGCTTTTACTGTCATTGTTTGACCATTTTGAACATTCAAGCGGGCTGCATCCTGTTCACCGACCGCAAATACCGCTTCAGGAATACGTGTTTCCATCGCCGGTGTTTTTACGGTGAATTCACCTGAACCAAAGATATGGTGCATTGGAACTAGGCGGAAGCTTTCAGCATTAACCAAAACAGGTGCCGGTGCAACAAAGGTACGTGCCGGAAGTTTTGCCAAACGGTCGAATAAACGAACGCCTGAATCACCACCTTTCAAATGACCGCCGACATTGTCCTGGAATTTGTTCCAGGCTTGCGGCGAGTTCCAGCCGGCAGACCATGCAAATGGTACCAGTGCTGAAGGTGTTTGAGTTCCGACATAACCTTCCATCGAGAAGGTTAATGCAGAGTCTTTGTCCACTGGCTGTTTTGGCTCATGGACAGACAATGGCGCGCGCATCGAAGTACGACCTGAGTAACGACGTGGTTCACGTGCCACTTTAAGACCATGGACACGGAAGCCCGCATCTGGTGCTACATCCAAAATACCGTCTAAAGCAGGTACGTTTTTCGCAACTGACTCGATCACATCATCCAGCAACGTCCAAGAAATCGCTTTGCCTTTCACGCCTGTTTCCAGAGCGTGTAACCAGCGCCAAGATTCTTTGATTGCCAATTCAGGATTATAGTAGCTCGGGTCATACACTTGGTAGAAACGTTGTGCACGGCCTTCTTGCGATACCACCGTACCATCACCTTCAGCAAAGCTTGCAGCAGAAAGCACGATGTCGGCTTTTTTCACTGTTTCAGTTTCAGAGTGATCTAAAACAATCACGTCTTTGCCTGAAAGTGCAGCATCCACTTGTGCAGCAGGTAGACGACGATACAGATCGTTTTCAACCACGATCACTGCATCATAATCTTGTGCAAAGGCTTGCTCTAAGCTTTGACCACCGAAGATTGCCATACCCATCGAGTTCACTTCAGGAACTGTCAAGGTCAAGCCTGCATTACCCAGATTTTGTGCAACTTGTGCAGCAGCTTCCATGATTGATGCATCTTGTAAGCTGGTACCCGAGATGATCAATGGTTTTTTCGCAGCTTTTAAGGTGTCGGCAATCGTTTGTGCAAATGCTTTCGCATCGTCATCTAAACCGAGAATTGCTTCGCCCTTCACGCCCGCAGCAACAGCAAAACCTAAACGTGCAATGTCGTTTGGAGAAGCAACCACTTCACCTTCGGCAACATCAGACAGACGGGTTTGTGTCGCAGCCAGGATGTAAATCGGAGATTTCGCATCTTGAGCAATACGTTGCACCGGCTCAGCCAACCATTCTTGGGTACGACGTTCCGCTGCCATCTCTTTGCCTTTATTTTTCGCAGCTTGGCGAACAGACAAAGCCATACGTGGCGCAGTTTGGGTTAAGTCTTCACCTAAGATCAGAACTGCATCATAGCTTTCAATTTCACGCATATTCGGGTTGTAAACACCCTCGGTTTGCATGATTGAAGCTGCAAGTTCAACCAGATTTTGCTCTTTTTGAGATAAACCTGTTGAGAAGTTCTCTTGACCCACCAATTCACGCAGCGCGAAGTTTGATTCAAGTGATGCACGCGGTGAACCAATCCCCAAAACTTTTTTGTCCTGGATATTTGCAATGACCGTATCAAGTGCTGCATCTACTGAAACAGTTTCTACAGTCGCACCTTTACGGAATTGTGGCTGACGCGGACGGTCTTCGCGGTTCACATAACCTGTACCGAAACGGCCTTTATCGCATAGGAAGTATTGGTTAACTTCACCATTGAAACGGTTTTCGACACGGCGAAGTTCACCATAACGCTCACCCGGAGAGATGTTACAACCTGAAGAACAGCCTTGGCATACGCTTGGCGCATATTGCATGTCCCATTTACGGTTATAACGTGCCGAATGAGTTTTATCGGTAAATACACCTGTTGGACAAACTTCAGTCAGGTTACCCGAGAATTCAGATTCTAAAGTGCCTGATTCCGGACGACCGAAATACACACGTGATGCGTTGGCATACACGCCGAAGTCCGTACCACCTGCATAGTCTTTGTAATAACGCACACAACGGTAACACGCGATACAACGGTTCATTTCGTGAGAAATGAATGAGCCTAGCTCTTGGTTGTAATGGGTACGTTTGGTGAAACGGTAGCGACGACGGTCATGCTGCGTCATTACGGTCATATCTTGTAAATGACAGTGACCACCCTCTTCACAGACTGGACAGTCGTGCGGGTGGTTGGTCATCAAGAATTCAACAATCGAAGCACGGAAATCTTTTGCTTCTTTGTCTTCAATCGAGATGTAGGTATTGTCAGATGCAGGCGTCATACATGACATGACCAAACGACCACGGGTATCTTCCGGATTCGCGTATTGAGTCACGGCACATTGACGGCAAGAACCGACAGAACCTAAGGACGGATGCCAACAAAAGTATGGGATATCAATGCCAAGACTCAAACATGCTTGTAGCAAGTTTTCCGAGCCGTTGACTTCATACGATTTGCCATCGACATGAATTGTAGCCATAGTCGAATTCCTTAAGCTTGTTCTACGGAGCTAACTTGAGCAGCGGCATTCACCACCTTCGCTTCAAATTCGCCACGGAAATGTTTGAGTGCGCCCATGAGCGGTTCCATTGCACCCGGTGCGTGGGCACAGAAAGTTTTACCGATCCAAAGCTTACGCGTTAACTCTTGTAAGTGATCGATATCTTCCTGTTTACCTGTGCCATTTTCCAGCGCTTTTAACGCTTTCACTGCCCAAGGCAAGCCATCACGGCAAGGGGTACAGAAACCACATGATTCGCGTGCAAAGAATTCTTCTAGGTTACGTGTTGCTGAAACCATACATTGGGTTTCATCAACCACCATGAGCAGACATGTTCCCAAACGAGAACCGGCTTTCATGATGCTTTCCGCATCCATCGGAAGATCGATATGCTCGGCCGCCAGGAAGTCCGTTGATGCACCACCCGGTAACCATGCTTTCAGCGTTAAGCCATCGCGCATACCACCCGCGTGATCTTCAATCACTTCACGCGCAGTCGTACCAAAAGGCAATTCCCATAGACCCGGGAATTTCACTTTACCTGATGCACCATAGATTTTGGTACCTGGATCTTTCGATTTGCCCGCAGACAAGCCGATATACCATTCAGGGCCACGCAGCATGATGGCGGGTAAGTTGTTGTAGGTCTCTACGTTGTTGACAATCGTAGGACGACCCCAAGCACCTGCAACTTGCGGGAATGGCGGTTTGGTACGCGGGTTGGCACGACGGCCTTCAAGCGAGTTAATCAATGCAGTTTCTTCACCACAGATATAACGACCTGCACCGGTATGCACGTGTAACTCGAAGTTCCAGCCGGTACCCAGGATGTTATCCCCTAAGTAACCTTTGGCTCGAACTTGCTCAAGCGCTTCATTTAAGTACTGAGCCGCTTCGATGTACTCGCCACGGATAAAGATATAACCATGGGTTGCTTCAAGCGTATAACCCGCGATCAGCATCCCTTCGATCAGTTGATGTGGAAGATCTTCCATCAACAAACGGTCTTTGAAGGTACCTGGCTCCATCTCATCGGCATTACAAATCAGGTAACGTGGACCTGAATTGTCATTTGGCGCCATTAGTGACCATTTGATGCCTGCCGGGAAGCCTGCACCACCACGACCTTTAACAGTCGCTGCCTTCACCACGTCCAATACATCTTTAGGCGACATCGACAGGGCTTTTTTAAAGCCTGCATAACCTTCTAGCGCTTCGTAATCATCTGCATTACGTACGTTCGCTTGTTTGCTTAAACGCCAGGTGAGTGGATGCGTTTCCGGGTTACCGTCGCCATAAATTGGTTTTGGTTCAGTATTCATACATACTTCTCCAACAGCTGTTTCACCGAAGTCACTTCAACCAGACCGTGCGTGTCTTCATCAATCATTAAGGTTGGGCCTTTGTCACAGTTGCCCAGGCAGCAAATTGGCAGCAAGGTAAAGCGACCATCTGCAGTCGTTTGACCAAACTGAATGCCTAATTCGCGCTGGAATGCTTCTGCCAAAGTTTCCGCACCCATCAAGAAGCACGCAATCGAATCACATAACAAAATTACGTGACGACCGACCGGCTGACGGTAAATACGGTTATAGAAGGTTGCCACACCTTCCAGATCTGCAACGCTCATGCTCAGCATTTGCGCGATGGCATTCATTTGCGCATCATCTACCCAGCCATTACGGCGTTGTACACACTTTAGCGCGTCCAGACACGCCGCACGTGGGTATGGATAGTGCCCCATGTGATGTTCGATATCGTGAATTTCGTCCGCAGTCAAAATTCCTTCAACGTTCACACGTGGCTTTTTATCAGTCAAAATCATCATAATGCGTTTACCCCTTAGCGATCCACGTCAGCCATTACGACGTCAATGGTCGCTAAATAAATGATTAAGTCAGACATGAGGCTGCCGTTAATCACAGAAGGCATTTGCTGTAAATGCGTGAAGGTTGGTGTACGAATACGGGTACGGTAACTCATGGTTGACTTGTCTGAAGTCAAGTAGTAGTTCGACGCACCTTTCACCACTTCCGCCATCACAGATGCTTCACCTGCCGGCATTACAGGACCCCAAGATACGCTTAAGAAGTGCGTAATCAAGGTTTCAATATCTTGTAATGTCTTGTCTTTTGGTGGTGGAACAGCCAGTGGATGGTCTGCTTTGTACGCACCAGACGGCATGTTGTCTAGACATTGCTTGACGATTTTCAGTGATTCTTCGATTTCACGGAAGTGAACCATGACACGTGCATAAGCATCGCCTTCGTACTCTAAAGGAACCTCGAAATCGTAATTTTCGTAGCCACTGTATGGACGATATTTACGAACGTCAAAATCAATGCCTGTAGCACGTAGACCTGTACCGGTTACTCCCCAAGCCAATGCAGATTTAGCGTCATATTGCGCTACACCTTGGGTACGACCCATGAATACAGAGTTGCGTAATGCAGCTGTGTAGTATTCATTCATACGCTTCGGCATCCAGTCGAGGATTTCGCGAATGAGGTGCTGCCAGTTGTTTGGAAGGTCGTGCGCAGTACCGCCAATACGGAACCAAGCTGGGTGCATACGGTAACCCGTGATCGCTTCAATCGCGTCATAAATCTTTTGACGGTCAGCGAACATATAGAATACTGGGGTCATACCGCCGGCATCCTGAATTGCAGTACCAATAAACAACAAGTGGTTATTGATACGGAACAATTCCGACATCATCACACGGATACATTGCGCACGGTCCGGTACAGTAATGCCCGCCATTTGCTCCACGCCCATCACATAAGGCATGTTTTGTGCACAACCACCCAAGTAGTCGACACGGTCTGTATACGGAATGAATGAATGCCAGGTTTGACGTTCAGCCATCTTTTCCACACCACGGTGGTGATAACCGATATCAGGCACACAGTCTTTCACTTCTTCGCCGTCCAGCTGCAAAATCACACGGAATGCACCGTGCGCAGATGGATGGTTAGGCCCCAAGTTCAGGAACATGAAGTCTTCATCGGCATTACCGCGCTTCATACCCCAATCTTCAGGCACGAAACGCAGATGTTCCTGTTCGTAGTCCTGCTTGGCCTTGTCTTGCAAATACGGGGTATATTCAGTCGCACGTGCAGAATATTCTTTACGTAGCGGATGACCTTCCCAATAGGTTGGCAACAAGATACGACGGAGCATTGGATGCCCTTCGAAATTGATCCCAAACATATCGTAAGCTTCACGTTCGTACCAGTTGGCATTTGGCCAGATGTTGGTTGCCGTCGGAAGATTCAGATCACTTTCAGCTAAGGCAACCTTAATACGAATGTCAGTATTACGCTCGAGCGACAACAAGTGGTAGAACACTGTGAAGTCAGACGCAGGTAAACCGTCGCGGTGCGTACGCAGACGCTCATCTACCGCAGACAAGTCGAACAACATCACGTAAGGACGTGATACTGTACGCAAGAACATTAAAACTTCTTGTACACGTGCGCGCTCAACCCAGACTGTCGGGAAATCCTCGAAAGTCGTTTGCACATAGAAGTTCTCACCAAATTTGGTTTTGAGTTCTTCAATGATGGTAAATGCTGGGCGTGAATCAACTGGTGTTGATTCTGGCATAGCAATGTCAATTTCAGCCATTGGCTTGGCTTCCTATTTAATACAAATTCAGTCAACCTAAACGACAATTACACCCATAGCGGGTGCAGCAAAAAAGACCAGTCGTTTAAATTATTTAATTTCATCCATAGAGCGCAAGTTCTTCACAGCAACACGCTGATCTTTCTTACGGTCACGTTCCGGCATCATCTTTGGCTTATACACTGGCTTAAGATCATCACCGATCACCGCAGAAAGCGGACGACGCTCGAGTTGAATCTGGTCTTGCAACAGCATTAATGCCTGAATCAAAGCTTCAGGACGTGGTGGGCAGCCAGGAACATAAACATCGACCGGGATGATTTTATCCACACCTTGTACCACTGAATAAATGTCGTACATCCCACCTGAGTTGGCACATGCACCCATTGAAATGACCCATTTCGGTTCAAGCATCTGTTCATACAAACGTTGAATGACAGGCGCCATTTTCACAAAGCAGGTACCCGCCACAATCATTAAATCCGCCTGACGCGGTGAAGCACGAATCACCTCGGCACCAAAACGTGACAAGTCATGCACACCGGTTAAGGTCGTCGCATACTCTACATAGCAGCATGATGTACCAAAGTTAAACGGCCAAACTGAGTTTTTACGACCCCAGTTGACTGCTGTATGTACCACATCCTCTAAACGAGTCATGAATACATTCTTATTCACTTCTTCTTCAAGTAACGGATCTTCTACAAGGATACGCTCTTGAAGTGGATATTGATCAGCATCCGGATTCGCACGGGTTAATGTATATTTCATCCCGTCTTACTCCTTATCAGATGATTTAGCCGGTGAGCTTTTCACACGACCAGAGGATTGAGCTGGGATTTGACCTGTAGGGTCGATTACCAATTCTTCAATTGAGTTAAAGCGCGTAATTTCTGCTAGATCCATATTTGGCGAACCAATCTTAGCTTTAATTCCTGCGGCTTTACGTTTGTCTGAAGGTGCCCAGTTGAGTGCGCCTGTGGATAATTCGTAAACCAAACCAACAAGTAAAACTAAAATAAAGATAGCTGCAGTTGCAAAACCAATCCAACCTACTTCACGAACAGAAACCGCCCATGCATATAGATAAAGTGCTTCTAAATCAAACACCACGAAGAAAATTGCAACTAAATAGAACTTTGCAGACAAGCGGATACGAGCCCCACCTGCACCAACAACACCTGACTCAAACTGCTCCTGCTTGGCACGGCCCCATGATTTACCCCCGAGGAGTAATGGGACGGTCAGCATAAAGACGCATAAAAATGTAACGCCGATCACGAAGGCAATAATTGCCCATTCGTATGGAGTAATAGCACTCATGCGGGGATAACTCCTGGCAGGCCTATTTGTTAACAAAGAATGTATGTATTGGCCTTCAAATACACCAAACACAAAATTAATCCCGCCAATTGTACCTGATTTTGGATTTCACTTGCTAGTTTATAAGCCTTAGTCTTTGGGATGATTTTTTAGGCATTTCAGCATTTAATTTGCGTTTGATCTCTCAACATCCGATTTAATCGTTTTATTGGATTAAGTTTTAATTTTCTATTAATTTTTCTATAAACAGCATTCCTGAAAAATAAATCCATTTCAGATCATTCTTGCTTGGCCTCTGGCTTAGATATAGCCCCTTTCACGGCCAAAGCAAAGAAAAATCAGACAAAAACTTATTCTATCCATAACTTTCAGCGGATAAAGTTTTTGATTTAATTTGATATTTAACATGATTTTCACATTTTAACTTGGATTAAAGCACTTTAAGCCCAGCCTCACTCAAGGCAAGCAATTGTATCTTTTTGCAACACACCCAACAGACTGATTCAGAATATGTTATTTGTATTTCTAAGCCACATAATGACATTAATAAAGTAACAATAAGGAGTCCTTGCATGTCTCTACGCTTCTCGCATAAGCCGAATTATTTTTTATTTGCCCAGTTACTGGTGCGACATATCCAAGATTATGTTCAGAAACACCCCAATATGAGTCAGGTCGCTTTTGACTTGCGCGATATTCATGCACTGTTTCAAGAGGATCATGCCTCTTCCAGCATTAATCTGGATGGCATCATGAATATTGCCGATGAATACAAAGTCGAAACTTTATCTGGTGATCAGAGGCTGATCCAGCGCTATAGCATTGATGGAAAAAATACCAAGCTAATGATCGACTTCAATCCTGAAGCCCTGCATGGCCTAAAAGAAGGCAAACCATTGATTGAGCCGGATGCCACCATTCAGGAATAAAATTCTTCCCCAATAAAAAAAACGATGCTCAGGCATCGTTTTTTTATAACTCAAAAGCATTTATATAACATCAAGCTGAATGATCACTGATTTCCTCAGTCTTTTCTGCCAACTTGCGCTTGCTCTTCTTTACATAACGCTGTGCAGGCCAGCTCATGATAAAGCGCGCACCACCCAAGCTCGGACTTTGATCCACATGAATCTTGCCACCAAACCAGTACGCAATCCGGCTGACAATGGATAAACCCAAACCATAGCCACCCGAAGCACGGGTGCGGCTGTCATCCAGCCGGGCAAAGGCTTCAAAGACCCGGGCACGATCCACTTCCGGAATTCCCGGGCCATCATCTTCAACAGAGACATAAGCCTGACCATCCTGATCCAGACCACCACTGATCAGCACCTTATTGTCGCAATAACGCACCGCATTGCCGACCAGATTCTGAATTACGCGATGCAGATAACGGCGCTCTGCCTCAACCACCACATCAGGCATTGAATGTAGCTCAATGATTTTCTGGGTTTTTAATGCTTCAGTTTCCAGAGCTACCTGATTCAGCACTTCAAACAAATTGACCTTTTCAAACTCGATCGAAGGCATGCCCTGTTCTAGCTTGGCATAGGTCATGATCTCGTCAATCAGGGTATTCAGTGCTTCAATATCTTTATCAATCTGTTCGACCTGTTGCAGACGATAATCGTAATCATCTTCATCTGCCATCATTTCCACACCAAAACGAATCCGCGCCACTGGTGTACGAAGTTCATGTGAAACCGCACGCATCAATTCACGCTGGGCTTCAATCAGGCGCTGAATATGATCAGACATATTGTTAAAGCTAGAGGCCAGCGTTGCCATTTCGTCACTTCCTTCGACAGGAAGACGCAATGACATATTACCGGTTTTCATTTTGTTTAAGGCATAGCTGACTTCACGCAACTTGCGCTGCATCGGCACCAGCAAACCATACACCCCCAGACTCAGCACAAACAGGCTCAATAAAGTAATACCGGTGGCCAACTGGAATGGCATCCAGTTAAACAATGGCACCGGCCCCATCACCAAGACTTGTGAGGTCGAACCTGGAATTGGCGAAATAATTGAAATGGTGGTGCCACGGATTGAGGCACTATCCCGATACAGGATAATACTGTGATCAAGACGCAAGCGCCCGATCTGCTCGGAATCTAAAGGTAAGCTCTGTACGTTTTCAATCGATACCGGATAAGAAAAATGATCCTGAATAGCGGACAGATATTCTTTTTCCTGACCCGGATAATAGACCAGATAATCCAGAATAAAGACCGGCAGCGCCTTCATCTGGCGCTCGGTAATACTGTCGGCCTTTATATACAGGTAATGATTCGGGTCATCGCGCAGCCCCACCACAATATAGGCAATGCCGGTTTTGGCATCCCAGCGCACCACGGCTTTACGATCTGCAATACGGCGACCTTCAGCACGGGTGATATCCACCTTGCTGGCTTCTACATAGTGAATTGGCAATTCCAGCAAATCAGAAGCATCGGAAACCCAATCCATCTTTTGCTGAAGATTTGGCTGGCGCGCGACACCCTCACTGATGATATAGGCCATACCATCAGTCAGAGACTCACGATATTCTTGCGCACGCTGATAGTTGATAATCTGTACCAACAGATAGCCGAACACAGCCACCAACACGACAAGGATGACGAGTCCTGCGTATATACGCAAAAATATACTGTGTTTAAACACCTATAGTTTATCCTGCTCGTTCAAGCAACAACGTACATTTGCTTAAATACCATTAGTTTCTTTAACGAATAGATAACCTTTACTACGCACGGTTTTAATACGCTTCGGATTCTCTGGATCGTCACCAATTTTTGGACGGATACGCGAAATACGCACATCGATTGAACGATCCTGACCATCATATTCGATGCCACGTAAACGCTCGAAAATATCTTCGCGGGAAAGAATACGGCCAGCATTTGATGCAAGCAACCACAACAGGTCATATTCCGCACTGGTAAAATCAACCAGATCACCATTTAAAGTAACTGAACGACCACCATTGTCGATGACCAGATCATCAAATTCGATACGCTGTGCCACTTCATCTTCAGGCACCTTGTCCGTACGACGCAGTAATGCACGAATACGTGCCAGCAATACACGTGGTTGTACCGGTTTAGCGACATAGTCATCGGCACCCATTTCCAGACCCAAGACCTGATCCATGTCCTCAGTACGCGCAGTCAACATCAAGATCGGTTGATGATAATGCGGGCGCACTTCACGACAAATGGTCAAACCATCCGCTCCTGGTAACATCACATCCAGCACCACCATATCTGGCTGCTCAGCGATAATCCGGCGAATGGCACGGTTACCATCCGGCTCCACCCCAACCTCAAGTCCATTACGAATGAGGTATTCTTGCGTTAAACGAGCAAGACGCTCATCATCTTCAACAATTAAAATCTTGGGTAACTTTTCTTCTTGGCTCATGTATTGCCCCTTATTTGGTGGATCTACGCTATAGGCGTATCCTTTTGAAATCCAATAGATACGTTTTTAATATGCTTGCAATATACACACGTTTACATTGTAAACAAGATAGCGTTCACCAAACTGATACATCAACATAGCATTTTGTAATATTTTATCGTGCATTTTTTGGGCAACTATGCTTGAAACAGTGATTTAGATCTGATTTGTGATTTACACAACTATTACATGGACAAAATATGACTGCTTGATTCAGCACTTTTTAGTTATCCACAATGTTATCTATAAGCACTTTCCCGGGACTTTGTTATGCTATGCCTTGCCTGATAAGGCTTATACAAAAATCAATAAAAATAGCGATATTTTTACAAGGATTAAAGCAAAACTTAAGAAAAATATTTAGCTAAATGTCAATATTGATCTACCCTAAATTTTCCCGTATCTTGTGTTCAATTAATTTTAAAACCACTAGGTCTTGTGTTTATTCCTCAAACACTGTGCATGAAACTTGCCCAGTTCAAACGGTCCATAAACATAAAAATAGATGACAATGGAGCTATGCTAACATGAGCGTAATCACTTCAACTCCTGGTCAACTTCAGGTGATTAAACGCACCGGTGATGTTGCCGCTTTTGATGCAGAAAAAATTTCTGTCGCAATTGGTAAAGCGTTTTTGGCGGTTGAAGGCCAGCAAAGCGCTGACTCGAGCCGGATCCATGATCGTATCGAGCAACTGACGGAAATGGTACTGAATACCTTTAAACGTCGTTTACCTTCTGGCGGAACGATTCATATCGAAGAAATTCAAGACCAAGTTGAACTTGCGCTAATGCGTACGGGCGAACAGAAAGTTGCACGCTCTTATGTCATTTACCGTGAACAACGTTCTGAAGCACGTAAACAGTTAGGTGCACACCATCACCCGACCCTGCAAATTACCGATGCTGAAGGCCAACTTAAGCCACTTGATTTAAGTGCTTTAACTGCGCATGTTACTAAAGCAGCAGAAGGCCTTGAAGGAATTGATGTACAAGCCATTGTCGATGAGACCGTGAAAAACCTGTACAACGGTGTAAAAGAGTCTGACATCTCCACCACCATGATGATGGCCACCCGTACCCGGATCGAGCAAGAGCCGAACTACACCTATGTGACCGCACGTTTGTTGCGTGATGATCTGGTGGCGACTGGTTTGAAATTCCTGGGTCTGCCTACGGATACGCATGAAGGTGAAGCACTTGAAACTTTCCTGAAAAAAGGGATTGAGCTTGAGCTTATTTCACCAGAACTGCTTAACTTTGATCTGGCGAAACTGGCAGCGGCGATTCAACCAGAACGCTCAAACCAGTTTACCTACCTAGGTCTACAGACTTTATTTGACCGCTACTTCATCCATTCCGATGGCGTACGTTTCGAATTGCCGCAATTGTTCTTTATGCGTGTATCTATGGGCTTGTCGCTCAATGAAGAAAACCGTGAAGAACGTGCCATCGAGTTCTATAACTTGTTGTCTAGCTTCGACTATATGGCATCGACGCCTACCCTGTTTAACTCAGGTACGCTTCGTCCACAATTGTCGAGCTGCTACTTAACCACCATTGATGATGACCTGTATGATATTTATGGCGCAATGCGTGATAACGCCATGCTGTCTAAATGGGCAGGCGGTTTGGGTAACGACTGGACACCAGTGCGTGCTTTAAACTCTTACATCAAAGGCACCAATGGTAAGTCGCAAGGTGTAGTTCCATTCCTTAAAGTCGCGAACGATACGGCTGTTGCGGTCAACCAAGGTGGCAAGCGTAAAGGTGCAGTTTGTGCATATCTTGAAACCTGGCACCTGGACATTGAAGAATTCCTGGAACTTCGTAAAAACACTGGTGATGACCGTCGTCGTACCCACGACATGAACACAGCGAACTGGGTTCCTGACCTGTTCATGCAACGTGTATTCGAAGATGCGGAATGGACATTGTTCACACCTTCTGAAACCCCAGATCTACATGATTTGACCGGTGCAGAATTCGCTGAGCGTTATGCTTACTACGAAGGTATTGCCAAAGAAACAAACATGCTGCACAAGAAAATCCGTGCAAAAGATTTGTGGCGCAAAATGCTGTCGATGTTGTTTGAAACGGGTCACCCGTGGATCACATTCAAAGACGTATGTAACTTACGTTCACCACAGCAACACGTAGGTGTAGTGCACTCTTCTAACCTGTGTACCGAAATTACATTGAACACCAGCAAAGAAGAAATCGCGGTATGTAACTTAGGTTCGATCAACCTGGTTCAACACGTGCAAGGCGGTGTACTGGATCGCGAAAAACTGGCACGTACAGTAAAAACTGCTGTGCGTATGCTCGACAACGTGATTGACATCAACTACTACGCTGTTCCACAAGCACGTAATTCAAACCTGAAACATCGTCCAGTCGGTATGGGTATCATGGGCTTCCAGGATGCTTTATACGAAATGAACCTGGCGTATGGTTCTGATGCTGCGGTTGAGTTTGCTGATGAATCAATGGAAGTGATTTCGTACTACGCGATTTCAACATCGAGTGATTTGGCTGTTGAGCGTGGTACATACGAAACATTCAAGGGTTCATTGTGGGATCAGGGTATTTTACCAATCGACTCGCTTGATCTGGTTGCGAAAACTCGTCCAGAACGCATGTTTGAAGTAGACCGTACTCAACGTCTGGACTGGGATACTTTACGTGCCAAAGTTCAAAAAGACGGTATGCGTAACTCGAACGTGATGGCAATTGCACCGACTGCAACGATTTCAAACATCTGTGGCGTATCTCAATCTATCGAGCCTACATTCCAGAACCTGTATGTGAAATCTAACCTGTCTGGCGAATTCACAGTAATCAACCCGTACCTGGTACGTGCGTTGAAAGAACGTGGTCTTTGGGATGCAGTAATGGTCAACGACCTGAAACACTTCGAAGGTTCTGTTCAGAAGATTTCCCGTATTCCTGAAGAGCTTAAAGCCATCTTCGCGACTGCGTTTGAAGTTGAAACTCGCTGGATCGTGGATGCTGCATCACGTCGTCAAAAATGGATCGACCAAGCGCAGTCTCTTAACCTTTACATCGCTGGTGCAAATGGTAAGAAACTGGACATCACTTACAAGATGGCTTGGTTACGTGGTCTTAAGACGACTTATTACCTACGTGCATTGGGTGCGACTTCTGCTGAGAAATCTACAATTAATACTGGCGCATTGAACGCAGTTAAACCTGCAACTGTTGCGGCTCCTGTTGTAGCAGCAGCCCCTGTCGTTGAAGCGCAAAAACCTGAAGCTCCTGCAGAGGAAGAAGGTTTTGCTCAAGCGGCTCCAGTGCCAATGGCATGTTCAATTGATAACCCTGATTGTGAGGCTTGTCAGTAATCTGACAGGGTTTAAATCCTCCCCGACCCTCCTTTAATAAAGGAGGGAGATTCCTCCAAGCAAATGGCGGGATGCAAGTCCCCCTTTGTAAAAGGGGGATTTAGGGGGATTAAAATTTTGGCAATAAAAAAGCCCTCTACAGGCCGATCAAAACTCGTAGAAGGCTTTCAATCTCGAAGTGATACCAAGATGGTCACGACGAGGCTGGCATTAGCAAATGCGAGATGAATTGTAGCACTGAATTCTTTCTCGGGCCAGTACGAGTCATTTTCTTTATCAAAGGAGAATAGATAATGTCTAAGCGCGAAATTTATAAAAGTGCTATTGACGGTCGATTCGTGACTAAAGCTTATGCTTTAGCTCACCCGAAGACGACAATCAAACAAGTTCGAAAAGTTAAATAATGACTTAACAGCTTGTGGTGGATTCTAGAAAAAACTCTAGAGTCCACAGCTTAACTAAAGGAAACCTCAATGCCCCATATGACTCACAACTACATGTTAGGACTTGCGGCATTGCTGATTTCCTTTGCTATTACCTTTTACGCACCACTTGCTTATTTCTGGTTCAAACTACGCCAGCAGCGTAAATAAAATAAGTAGTGGGGATAGTGCTGCTGTATAAATTCACAGCATTCATCGACAAAACTTAATTTTGCTTACACAAATTAAGCGTATAGTAAGACATCTCAGCCAAGCTGAATGTCTCATAAAAGATATAAAGCAACGTAGAGAGAATTGATATGTCTATCCTAAGTTGGGACGATTTCGAAGATGATTCGCAAAAACCGGCTGCTCCTGAACAGCAGCCTGCGCCCGTCGAGCCGCAAAAAGCGACTAATTCACAGATGGTATCTGATGCAGGCAACGCATCGCCGGATGTGGCAACTGCACAACCCCTTAGAGCCACTCAAAACCGAGGATCAAATCCAACCGATTCGCTGGCAAGAGCATCTGCTTCCCTAGAACAACTTGATGTTGCTCCAGGTCTGGAAGAGCTTGAAATGGGTGCACAGCGTGTACAGGTTGACGACAAGGCGATGATCAACTGTCGTGCCGACTTGAACCAGCTTGTTCCGTTCAAATACGAATGGGCTTGGCAAAAATATCTAGACGGTTGTGCCAACCACTGGATGCCGCAAGAAGTCAACATGAACCATGACATCGCACTTTGGAAATCTGAAAACGGCCTGACTGAAGATGAACGTACCATTGTCATGCGTTCACTCGGTTTCTTCTCGACTGCCGATTCACTGGTTGCAAACAACCTGGTACTGGCGATTTACCGTCACATTACCAACCCTGAATGCCGTCAGTACATCTTGCGTCAGGCATTTGAAGAAGCGATTCATACACACGCTTACCAGTATTGTATCGAATCGCTCGGTATGGATGAAGGCGAAGTCTTCAACATGTACCGCGAAGTTCCGTCAGTGGCACGTAAAGCAGCGTGGGGTCTGAAATATACCCAGTCTTTAAGTGATCCTACTTTTAAAACCGGCACACCTGAAAATGACCAGATCCTGCTGCGCAACCTGATCGCGTTCTACTGTGTACTTGAAGGGATTTTCTTCTACTGCGGTTTCAGCCAGATCCTGTCGATGGGCCGTCGTAACAAGATGAATGGTGTTGCCGAGCAATTCCAGTACATTTTGCGTGATGAATCCATGCACCTGAACTTCGGTATCGATATGATCAACCAGATCAAGATCGAAAACCCGGGTCTATGGACAACCGAGTTCCAGGAAGAAATCATTCAGATGATTCTTGAAGGCACAATGCTGGAAATCGAATATGCACGTGACACGATGCCACGTGGTGTATTGGGTATGAATGCGGGCATGATGGAAGAATATCTGAAGTTTATTGCCAACCGTCGTCTGGCGCAGTTAGGCTTGCCTGAACAGTTCGCTGGTGTGAATAACCCGTTCCAGTGGATGTCGGAGATGATGGACTTGCGTAAAGAGAAGAATTTCTTTGAGACGCGTGTTACGGACTATCAGACTGGCGGTGCGTTAAGCTGGTAATTAGAAGATTAAAAAAATCCCGCTCCTGTAGCGGGATTTTTTTATATACAATTCAGTGTAATTCAATGCATAAAAAAATCTGACCAATCATAGTAATAATCATATAAAAACAGGCATGCAAATATGCTGTTATGCTATTATCCATATGAAATTAAAAATAATTTAAAAATTAAACACAAAGAAAGAGGACAAAAATGAAAGGGGTTATTTTAGATTATTCTATCCAGCATAATGCTGGTGTGATTAGTGGGGATGATCAAAATCGCTATAACTTTAAAGGTTCTGACTGGCGTGGTCAGCGTCCCCCTGCAAGCGGAGACAAAGTAGATTTTGCAATTAATACTGAAAGACAAGCGATTGATGTATATCTAGCAATTGGGAATGCAAACAGCACTATCCAAAATTTATCAATTCAATTAGACAAGATTTCCAATCAAAATCAGTCTGAAGAAAATTTCAATATAATTGATTGGTTTGTGAAAGGCTTAAAAAATTATGCAACCTTTACAGGGCGTGCACGACGTAAAGAATTTTGGTTCTTTGTACTTGCACAATTTTTAATTGTTTTCGCTGCATCCTTCATTGATACTATTTTATTTGATACACCATCAATATTATATTGTATAGCTGCTTTGGGTCTCTTTATTCCTTCTCTAGCTGTCGCCGTTCGACGATTACATGATATTGGTAAATCTGGTTGGTGGTACTTAATTGGCTTAGTACCCTTAATTGGATTTATTCTACTGATTATTTGGTTTGCCACTGAAACAAAACAGAATAATAATGAATGGGGACAACCTGCTAAATAAAGCAGACAAAAAAAAGGGCGATATCGCCCTTTTTTCAATCATCATTTAGCCATATTTGCGGGCAAAATCTTCTTCTGAAGTACATAAATAAATAATAAACTCAATAAATGCGACAATCGCTGGGATAAATGTCCAGCAGAAAATCAGATAGACAATTCCCCATCCTATACGACCTAAATAAAATTTATGAACACCAAATCCACCTAAGAAAAATGCAAGCAGTGCCGCAACAATTCGATTTTTTTGTCCAACTTGATTTGTAAAAGGATTAGGAGCTGACAACATATAAACGTCTTTCGCTTGTCCCTGTCCTAATGTCTCAAAATCTACACGCTGTCCACGTGCTGGCAGAGTCTGACCTCTCCACTCACTACCAATGAATTGATAGCGGTTCTGATCATCTCCACTAATAATACCGGTATTATGCTGCACTGAATAATCTAAAATAGACCCTTGCATTATTATCTCTTCTTACATGTTATCTACAGGTTAAATTATAAACACAACACTATAAAAAGACACTATATTTCAAGTTATTATTGACATAGAAAAAGACTTTCAATTTACTTACTTCATATTTATTTTAATCAAATATTAGATAGAAAATGGAGGAACTTTACAAGTTCACCCTCCTCACCCGCGGTCAGTCTGCTTATCTCACCGACCGATATTCTGAACGGGTCGAAAGTGCCGAGGAATTATCAAAGCGAGTGAATTAGCAGACAATCTAGTATTTTCCAGATTTCTTTAATTCATCTTTTAAAAACCTTAATATTAAAAAATCCCGCTCAGGAAACGGGATTTTGTTTTTTGAAAATTTAACAGCCCTAAATCATTTCAATTAAAATTCTTTTGTCACACTCAGACCAGCGCTCCAGTTCCGCCCTTCTGCCGGCTCAAAGAAACGGTTATTGCTTTCATTGACAATCACCGAACCAGAATAATCTTTATTAAACAGGTTATCGACACGCGCAAAAGTATTCACTGCCCAATCCTGCATTTTCCAGTGATAACCTACATTAGCACCAGCGACTGTATAACTTGGTGCAGCATCAGAATTCAAGTCATTCACATAAATCTTGTCCGAGTAACGCACATCTAGACCTGCATGTAAGCCTTTTTCAGGCTTCCAGCCCAAACTTAAAAATGCCTGATTTTTGGCAATCCCCGGAATATAGTTTCCTGATTCAACTCTCGACACTGCAATACTGCCATTCTGATTTAAAATTTCAGGAATATCTGCATCAAAAGTAGCATCAATATAGCTATAGCTGGCCTGTGCAGTGAGGTCACGCCATAGGTTTTTATTCCAGGAGAGTTCAATACCTTCTCTTAAAGTTTTATCCGCATTACGGAAAGTAGAGCGACCATTGTCATTACCTGCAGAAACAATGTCATTCTTTGTCTTGGTCTGAAAAACTGCAACAGTAAAATCACCTAAGATATTGGCAGACTTCAACCCAAGTTCATAGGTTTCACTTTCTGCTGCTTTTAAATTAAGGGCTTTATCAAAACTCCCACTTGCAGGATAAGCCATTTCAGTAAAAGTTGGTGTTTCAAAGCCTTGTGCATAACTGGCATAAGTCATCAGCTCAGGTAAAATTTTCCAGCTTAAACTTAGCGATGGCAGTAACTTGTCAAAAGTAGTTTTACCAGAATTATCACCATTCACATCAGTAATATAATGATCTTCTGATTTAAAATGCACGTTGCTATAACGTAGTCCAGCATCTAGAGTCCAATCTGGCACAAAGTTATAAGATATCTGTAAATAAGGATCCGCATTCCATAAGGTATTGTCTTCATCACGACGTAACTCACCTTTAACTCCAAAAGTATTCCCCACATAGTTTAGATAACCTTTTCGGTCTTCGGTCATGGCATCAACAGCAAGTCCAGCAATCAGTTTAGTATTTGGCAAAACATCTCTACCTGTCCAACGTAGGTCTGCACCATAAAACTGACGGTCAAAGTCAATTACACCACCTGGTTGTTTTTCTAATGACTGAAAAAACTTAGAAATTGATTGATACTGGATAACCTCACGCTGCCCCCAATAGGCCATGCCATACAGTTCATGCTGATCATTGATTGACTTATTCCAAGTAAGACCTGTTTGAAATTGCTCAATTTCTTTTCTTGTATTAAATCCCTGAATTCTACTGTCTATTTGTTTTGGATTTGCTTTCCAATCCTTTCTCTCTAGACCACCCGGATCATCTGCAGCAATTTTAACGTAGTTATTCATCCAGTTGATTTTAGAACCATCTTCCAGATCCCAGGTCAGCTTGGCATTATTCAGAACTTTATGTGCACTGCTGTGATCACGGTAACCATTGGTATCAACATAAGATGAGCTAATGACATAGCTTGGCTCTGAAGCATTCTCTGAACCACCTTGTAAAACCAGCTTGGTCTGCCCTTTATTTTGACTCCCTGCAGAATGCCCCAGTTCAATCGAGTCAGCACCTTGCCCCTCTCGCGTGGTGGTTAAAATCGTTCCCCCGGAAGAGTTGCCATAGAGTGATGAAAATGCACCACCCAATACTTCAATATGATCCAGACTGTTTAAATCAATATTCGAGGTTTGCCCCTGCCCATCCGGCATTGTTGCAGGGATTCCATCTACATATAAACGCACACCGCGCACACCGAAACTGGAGCGTGCACCAAAGCCCCGCATTGAAATTTGCAGGTCTTGGGCATAGTTTTCACGATTATTTAACTGTAATCCTGGAACGCCTTTTAATGTTTCCGAAAGGTTCACATTCATGCTGTTATCTTGTTCTTGATTCAGATAATACACTGACGCTGGTGTGGTCAATCGCTCCCGATCAGTACGGGTTGCTTGAATGACAATCGTGTCTAACCTTTGGACGTCTTGTATGTCATTTTCTGCATAAATATTCTGACCTACGCAAGCAATCAGGCAGGACAAGGTCGATCTCACGAATGGAAATTTCGGGCTTTGATACATAAATTACAGGCCTTATTTGAAAGTGGTTTAATGCGGCAAATACCTTATCGAGATGGCGTACATCTCATGATTCAATTCATTTTGTTTTTAAGCATCGATATCAAATAAATGCGTTGATTCGATGACATATAGTTCGCTCAATGGATAGAAAAACTTTGAGCTTAAAATTCTGTGTTCGGTAAATTCAGACTTGATTAATCCTTTATCTGAATAGCACTGAAAATCAGCCATATACAAAGAATATTATTTTAATGTGATCTGAATAAAATTGAGCTTTCAGCAACAAATCAACATCATTTCTCTGTGTCCTTAAAACTCGATGTAGGCATTCAACAATAGCGTATAAAAAAGCCTGACGAATCAGGCTTCTTCATACTTAATTAAAGGTTCAACTATTTATTGTCTGGCAAGGCATAAGCCACCAGAGAGTCGCCCATTTTGGTGCCAAAGGAACCATGACCACCAGCCATAATGACCACGTATTGCTTACCATTGGCTTCATAGGTCATTGGAGTAGCCTGACCACCTGCAGGTAGACGACCTTTCCATAGTTCATCACCGTTGTTCACGTTGATGGCACGGATATAGTTATCTTGAGTTCCACCTACAAACATCACGTTGCCCGCAGTTGAAATAGGGCCACCTAGCATCGGCACACCCATTTTGAATGGTGGCAATGGAATGCCCGGCATACTGTCACGAATGGTACCGATACGGCGTTTCCAGGCCACTTCATGAGTATTTAAGTCCACACCTGCAACAAAGCCCCAAGACGGCTGTTTACACGGCAGCCCAAACGGAGACAGGAACGCACTGATTTCAACGCCATAAGGTACACCATACATCGGTTGAACACCGGCTTCTGTGCCTGCACCTTTAGCCGTCTTAGGACGGTTCGGATCTTGAGGAATCAGTTTCGATACAAATGGCAGGCCAATCGGATTGGTTAATGCAATTTGACGATCCGGATTCACCGACATACCACCCCATTCAAACACACCCAGGTTACCCGGGAAGACCAGCGTTCCATTTTCAGAAGGTGGGGTATAAATGCCATCGTAATTCAGTTTGTGAAACGCAACACGGCAGACCAACTGGTCAAACATGGTCGCACCCCACATCTGTTTATCGGTCAGTTTATCTTGTGGCGCCAGATTAAAGTCAGAGAACGGTTGAGTTTTAGAATAGAACTCGCCTTTGGTTTGAGGACCGCGTTTCACAGATTGTGGTACCGGTTTCTCGGTAATCGGCACAATCGCTTTACCATTACGACGATCCAGCACAAAAGCATTCCCAGTTTTGGTCAAGACATAAATGGCTGGAACCATATTGCCACTTTTGTCTTTAATCTCGGTCAATGTCGGCTGTGAAGGTACGTCCATATCCCACAAATCATGATGGGTAGTCTGGAAGTTCCATACCAGCTTACCAGTCGTCGCATTCAGGGCCAGCATCGAGTTGGCATAACGCTCGTCCAGTTCAGTCCGGTGACCACCGTAAATATCCGGGGTACCGACACCCGTTGGTACGTAGACGATGTCCAGCTCTGCATCATAGGCCAAAGGTGCCCAAGCATTTGGAGAGTTATGTACAAATTTCTGACCCGGCGCAGGAATCAAATTCGGATCTTCAGCGCCTGTGTCAAATACCCAAAGCAGTTCACCGGTATTCACGTCATAACCACGGATCACACCCGATGGTTCTTCAGTTGAATAGTTATCTGTGGTTGAACCCGCAATAATAATGGTGGTGCCGGTTACTACAGGCGGTGAGGTTGGAATATAACCGCCCGGATATGGGAATGGCATATCTTTTTGCAGATCGACTTCGCCATTTTTACCAAAATCAGAACAGACTTTACCGGTGGTCGCATTTACCGCCACTAAACGCCCATCATTGACCGGTAAAATGACTTTTTGTGGACATTCAGCAGAGCTGCTTTTTTTCGCAGCGAGACTGCTTTCAAAACCAGCCGTATTGTTGACATCATAATAAGACACGCCACGACAGGTTAAATGCTGATAGGTATGATCAGCTTTCAGCTTTGGATCATAGGTCCATTTCGCCTTACCGGTTGCCGGATCAAGCGCAGTCAATTTCTGGTGAGTGGTACAGATGTACATGTTGTCACCCACCTTGATTGGGGTAACCTGATTGGTGGTTTCACCCGAGTCATTTTCAGTCTTGAATTCGCCCGTGTGATATTCCCAAGCTACCTGCAAATCTTTGACGTTTTCAGTATTAATCTGCTTTAAGGGTGAATAACGCAAACCGGACTGGGTACGGCCATAAGCCGGCCAGTCTTCATCTGCCACACCGGGGATTGGCTGGTGGGCTGCAGGCTGCTGGGATTTTAATTCACCGCGAATTTCTTGCGGGTCATTAAATACAGCATAAATCATGACGGCAATAGTAATGGCCAATGAAGCACCCAAGGCAATTTTCGCACCTTTGCTTTGATCAAAGCCACGTGTTACTGCCGGAATCAGCAGGGCCAGACCAAACAGCCCTAAAATATCTAAACGCGGCGCAAGTGCAAAGAAATCTGAACCGACTTCCCACAGCCCCCACACCACTGTCGCCAAAACGAATATGGCATAAACAAGGAGTGCAGCACTTTTTCGTTTATACAAGAGAACTGCGGTCGCAATAAAGAGAATACCTGCAATGATGTAGTACCAAGACCCACCCAGCACTGCAAGATAAATCCCTCCAATCAGCAGTCCTATACCGAAAACAGCGGCAATGACCGCTAAAATCGTTTTCAGTACCGAACCTGATGATGAAGTATTCATATTGAACACCTATAAAAGTTTTTTTGAAAGTCCATGCACATGACAGGCATGAGCACCCTTATTGTTAAATTCTGAGTTATAAATACATCAATGTCTTAAGCAGGCATTGCCCATTACTGCAACAAAGTACCTAGAGATTCAATAGTGTATTTGCAACTAAAAACTATGTTTTAAAATGACGTATTAAACTTGATTCCGCCCACCCATACATTTTCACCGTCTTTGTCCGCACCGACGTGACGCACATATTGCACATTCGGGCGAATGGTGAGCCAATTAGTGGCATGTAAGCCATAATAAATTTCTGCATCGATTTCTTGATGACGGTCAGCACTGACATCGTCATTCATGTTGATGCGTGCAATACCAAATGCGATTTCATCTTGAGGGCGTGAATCCATTGCACCCTTATAAACCAGCCCGATATTTTGCATATCACTGACATTATTGGTTTTGGAGTCATGCACTGTCGCATTCACAAAGCCGGTCAAACCACGCGAAGTATCTCCGTGATGTGCAGTCAATTGTTGCTTGGCAACAATCCAGCCCCCATGGTGATGATCGGTTTGATCTGGATTGGAAATGACTTCAGCATCCGCTGTACTGTAGTAATAACCGGCACGATATTCACCCGGTAGTTTCTGTTCACCCAGTTTAGGCGTCCAAACCACTTCTGCAGGAAGCATTGCCCCTTTAGAACCATCCGTACTCAGATTAAACCCTTTACCACGTTCCAGATTCTCAGGGTTGTACTCATAAGCACCGACTTGGGCATAAAATTCAGGGTTAATGTTGTATTTGACTCGTGCAGCCCATTGGCTTACCGGCCAGTTGTACCACTGATCACCGACCCAGTTCCCGACTTGTGAACCGCATAGGGCCAGATTCTGAAAATCGCAGTCAAAACTGTTGAAGTCTTCACCTTCACCGAAACGTCCGACTTTCACATCCAGTTTTTGTTCCAGGAATTTTTTCTTGATCCATAAATCAGTCAGACGCCAGGTTTGACCGCGGCCCCAGACTTCTTGTACTGAACTTAAATGGCCATTTAAAGCAGCAGTGCTTTGAGACAGTGACTGACCATTACGCTGGGTCACTGTTATTTGCGCTTCGGTATCTTGCCAGCCTGCAATTTTTGCCAGATCCAGATGTGCCCCAAAAACAAACTGGTCCGCATATTCAGTTCTATGGCTTGAAGATCTTTGCGCATCGATCAAGCTTGCCATTTCACCGGTATAACCAAAACTGAAATCATAGCCCTGATTTTGGAGTGCTGTACGTTGCCCGTTCCAGTCACCGAGCATCCACGGGCTTTCCGAACTGAAAGCAGCTTCAGCATGCACGGTTGTCGTGGTTAAGATGAAAGAGGCCCAGCAAAGGTAAACGGCCTTCGATAATGGGGATAGATACATTGAATGTGATACCTTCATCACAATATGAAGCTTTTTATTATACGCCTGTTGATTTCAAAACATCGTTACTAATAGATAAAAAGTATGAATAAAATGTTATATTTATTAGTATTATTATATGCTTTTTGTAAATTTAAAATTTATAAGCATTTGTTTATCATCATATTAAATTTAACAACATCAAACCATAGCTCCAGAGAAAAATTTGATATTCATCAGATAGATTTAGCTTTAATTTCTTATAAAAGATTCAGAGATAAATCAGCTCCATTACTATTTAATTTTCTTCATTTCAAATCATGCAACGCTACATTTTTTGTTGATTGAATACTGAATCACTATTGCGATAAGGCTTTTAAAAACATGAAAAAATTATTGTCATTTCACCATAAACTTTTAAAAATTAGATTATGCTAAAGTTATTCTGATAAGAAATTGCGTCGCTTTAAAACAATAATCTAGCTTAATAGACGAGAACAAGCATGAAAGGTTCAATCCTTGATTTTTCTATTCAACACAATACCGGTTTTATCTCGGGGGATGATAATCAGCGCTATAGCTTTAATGGCGCAGACTGGCGTAGTGAGCGTCCACCTTCACGCGGTGATCGGGTCGATTTTATCGTCAATACCGCGGGTGAAGCCTCTGAGGTTTATCTGGCCTTAGGCAGTTCTATTTATCTGGGAGAAAAAATTTCCAGTCAGCTCGGCAAATATTCCAATCTGGATCAAGCCGAGGAAAACTACAGCAGCATTGACTGGTTTGTAAAATGTCTGACCAACTATGCAAACTTTTCCGGCCGCGCACGCCGTAAAGAATTTTGGTTCTTTATGCTGTTTTGTGTAATGTTAGGCATTATTGCTGAGGTAATTGATACAGTTTTAGGCACTAAACCGCTGGTGAATAGCCTGCTTAATCTGGCACTTCTAGTCCCAAGTCTGGCCGTTGGCGCGCGTCGCTTGCATGATGTAGGACGCTCTGGTTGGTGGCAATTACTGACGCTTACCGTGATTGGTATACTGGTACTGATCTGGTGGTGGGCAACTGAAACCAAGCAACAAAACAATGAATATGGTGCTCCTGCCAAATAACCGAACCTTACAAATCCCGTCTTGATGCGGGATTTGTTTATCGATTATTTAATGACTAAATATCAGCAAAATCAGACTTTCTCCATGCTGCAAGATCAATTAGTGAAATTTCCAGATGCTGTATGGGTGCAAATCTATAAAGATAAAATGCAGCTGATGAATATGGATGGCACGATTATACATACCCTGCTACCCGATGTGCCTTATGCCCATCCTCGGAGCATTATTGCGGACTTTGATGCCGCCTCAGGAACACTGAAGCAACTTTTACCCTCATCGGCCATGAAGATGCTATTTGGTTCTATTGCGCTGCTGCAAATTATGGATGTTCCTGAAGATGGTTTAACCGAACTTGAAAAGCGGGCATTACTGGAACTGGGTTATGAAAGTAAGGCACAAAATGTCATCCTGTTTGACCATGCCGGAAATGCCTTGACCAAAGACCGAGTCCCCCCCCAACATCAGATGACGATCATCAAAATTTTGCTGGTGATCATTATTATGGTGGTGTTGGCATCAACCTGGTTTTTGACGCTTTAATTCTTTTAGCCCAAATTAAAAAATCCCGCACTGTGCGGGATTTTTTAATCTCAGCAGCTCAGTATGACCTAGCTGCTTTCTGCCTCAGAACCATCACGACCGTTCATAAGACTGTTTCATCTTCACTTAAAATAATTGAGCAACTGGTCAAAGTGGTCTATTTGATATTTGGGTTGTGCCAGCGCTAACTCTTGCTGACTGCCATAGCCATAGCTCACTGCAATCGAGTCAATGCCATTATGACGTGCGCCAAAAATATCGTATTCACGGTCACCGACCATGATGCAGCCTTCGGCCTTTAAATGTTGCTGTTCTAAAATATACTGAATCAGCTCACCTTTATTGGTTCTGTCACCATTGAGTTCGCTGCCATAAATTTCAGTAAAATACTGAGCCAGATCAAAATGCTCTAAAATCTGTTTGGCATAAACCGTCGGTTTTGCCGTAGCGACAAACAAACGATAACCACGGCGTTTCAGTTCTGCCAACGTTTCTGCCACACCCTCGAAAACGTGATTTTCATATAGGCCTTTCACTGCAAAACGTTCGCGATAAGCCATCAACGCCTGCTCAGCCAGAATATGATCGGTCTCGATATTTAAAAGTTTGGCCAGCGAGGCTTTTAAGGGAGGACCGATAATCCAGTCGATATTGATCTCATCGCTAATCGGATGACCCACCTTTTCCAGACCGTAACGCGCAGACGTGGTGATCCCCACTTTAGGATCAGTTAATGTCCCATCCAGATCAATTAAAATATTCTTAATCACAGCCCATCCCCTCTCATCAGCACCGATATAAATTAATATCGAGAGTTCATTCAAATTTGCCTATACTAATGTAATTTTAGTGAATGAAGGACATCATTTTGCGCCCTACCGTACTTTGCTTTTCCGGTTTAGACCCTTCAGGTGGAGCCGGTCTTCAGGCAGATATTGAAGCCATTGGTCAAAGTGGTGCACATGCAGCAATTGCCTGCACAGCCCTCACCATTCAAAATTCACAGCAGGTTTTTGGTTTTGAAGCGACATCTAAAGAGCTGCTGCTGGCTCAGGCCAATGCCGTGGTGAATGACCTGCCAATTCGCTGTATTAAATCTGGCATGTTAGGCACCACAGAGAATATCGCAGCACTGGCGGAGTTTTTGACTGCACATTCGGACTATCTGTATGTACTCGATCCGGTTCTGGTGGCAAATAGTGGCGGTTCATTGGGCAATCAGGCGACACTGGTCAAAGCATTTACCCAACTAATTCCATTGGCTACCCTTCTAACTCCGAATACGGTTGAACTGCGTGCTTTAACAGGTGAAGAAGACCTACAGCTGGCCACTCAAAAACTATTTGATATGGGTGCACAAGCAGTTCTGGTTAAAGGCGGTCATGAAGATACGCCGGATTATATTCAGAACAGTCTATATATCGCGGGCGAGTTGATTAATGAGACCCGCTGTCCACGTCTGGAGGGTGAATATCATGGTTCGGGTTGTTCACTGGCCAGCTTCATCGCCGGGCGTCTGGCCATGGGTGATCAACTCAAAACGGCGGTACAGCATGCAGAGACCTGGTTGTTTGGAGTATTAAAAATTGCCGACATCCCTGTTCCGAATGGTCAGAGAATTCCAAAACGCTTTTAAGATGATATTTTTTTAAATTCAAAAGCCTGAATGATTCAGGCTTTTTTATAGCGTTTATTTTTATGCAGGATATGACTATTTAAGGGGAATGACTTTGCTCACATAGGTCGGCAAATTCCAGGCACCGCCAGCAAAGCCCTTGCATTGTACAGTTAGGCTACTGAAACTTTTGACAAATGTTTTACCATCCCATGCCCATTCATCCTGACTCAGACAATCACCCAAACCACGTACTTTATGCCCTGAAAATATCTGGCCTTGGCTAAAGGTTTCTCCGGAGGTGGTCACCAGTTGTCTCGGTTGCTTGTTTTGATCCATCAGCCAAAAACCGCTGCCCATATTATAGGCTCCACGCCAGCAAGGGATCTGAATCAGCTGATTTTGAGCATTGATGGGATAAATCGTCATGACATCATCCGGCATAAAATGTTGGCTAAACAGCAAATCGCATTGATCTTCGTTAGTGCTCGCTTGCAGTTTCCGAATCATCTGCTGACTCGCCGCCGTATTCAGTTTCACTTGAGTGATCTTGCCTGACTGATATTTGGGTATCACAATTTGCGGGATCGCTGCGGCTTTGAGTACCGCTTGACTGGATTTTTTCCCAGGCTTGATCAAGGCTGAGGGCGTAGAGAGGCGGCGCTGAAATTCATCCATCTTCAGCAAAACGGCACTGGCTCCGGCTGTCGACAAAGTCCAGCGTGATTGTGCATTCTTAAATATCAGTGGATCCGTGCCTTGAACTGCTTTTAATAAGGCTTGTGTTTGTGTACGACTCAGTTGACCTATCCCTTTCTGATCTAAACGAATAACACCATAGGGCTTGCCCGCGATTTGTAACTGAAGCTGAGCTGTCGATGCTGCAGCTTGCAGGGGTAAAATTTGGACTTTTGCTTGTACCGCACTGGCCGTTCCTGCTGCGCGTGTTAATAAAACCGAAACTGGTCGATCAATCTCCTGATCCGACTGGTAACCTGAAGCGCGGCAGGTGCCGGTATTGTCGCAGGCCATTTCCCAATCTTTATGTGAAAAATGCAGCCCCTGAATGGCAGCAAGACTTAATGAGCTGATACTGGCCAGACCAAATGCGACACTCATTGTTTTGATGCTGTCTATCCATTGTTGTTTCATTATTTAGTCCTTAAATTGTATTCGGCCAGCCTAGTGCGGCTTCCTCACTGGAAGGTTCCAGCCGACCACTTTGACATTCTGCACATTTGGATTCCTCGCTTCCTGCTTCGGGGTATCGATCGAATTTTCTAGCCTGTCAAAGGTCTGAATTGCACCGTCCCACATCCCGGCTCCCTGACGATAGTCTTTGAGTATATTCAGTTTTTGCTGAATGGTGTCCTGATAAAGCATGCCTGTAATCATTTACCAAGATATTGCACTTAATTTTTTAAGCTTATGACTTAACTGACGCTTTTGATCCTGCGCATCTTACGGGTTTCTAGCTGTACCGGTACTGAGGTATGTTGATGCAACAATTGCCATCGTCCCTGCTGCTTGCTGAGACACATACTGACCCGGCACCAACCCAACTGAAAAATTGGCTCAATTACCGCATAATTCACCCGAACATAGCCATCGACCAAGGCTAAATCAGTGCTCACATGAATATTGACCTCTTGACGCTCTATCCGGATTCCTTCAGGTATAAAAGGCCGATATTGCAGCCAGAGCGCCTGATAGGCATCTATGCCTTTTATTTCAGTACTGACATCGATCAGACGGATATCTGGCCGGCATAATTGAATAATATCCTGGATCTCCAGACTGCATATGGCATGGTCCCATTGCTGAAGAAATGCCATGACTTCCTGACTCAGTTGTTCATCCCCAAAAACCTGCATAAAGTCCCCCTCAATCAGGTATTCAGACCTGAAATCGGAATTAAAATTGTCCCAAATTTCTGGTCTTTTGCTTTTCTTATTTTGATTATGCTCAAGCACTATAATTGCCTGGCAATCCCCTTTGTGTTATTCACTGCAATTCATCTGAATATTATTTAAAATATTATTTTGATTTCAATCTTTAAGTTAGGTCCAAAACTTCATGCAATCTGCATAGACATGCCACATTACAGCCCTATCAATCTTTATTTTTATTTAAATCAGGAATAGAGAGTTATCTGAACCCACTTTAAGACTTCTGCGGTATTATTGTAAATGACCAAAAATGTCATTTATAAAAAAATATGTTTATATTTTAATAAGATGAAATGAATTTAGGAATAGTATTCATGTTCGGTCGTCTGATTTATTTTAGACTGAGCACTGGTAGATGCTTTTAATACAATGCTTAAGCTGTCGCGATGCCACACAGCTAAAAGCCAGGATTTAAATCGTGGCTTTGCTATAGGTCTGCTTTGGCATTTCAATAATTTCGACACAGAGCTGAATTTTTAATTCGGGCTGTGGAGCAATAGATTGCTGCATCACCTCAAGCACCAATGCAGAAATCGCCTGACGCACTTCGACACTACGTCCACTCAATAGTGAGACTTTGGCATGTGCATAGGCCTGATCTGTCCGTGGACTCAGTCCAATGACATAATCCTGCTGCATAATCGCACGACTTTTTAAATCATCGGGATCGGTGACATAGCCTGCATTGAACAATGCCTGATGCATGGCCAGCAAGAGCGGCTGAGTCTGGAGCAGATGTTGAAGATTGTCAGAATATTCCAGATGCAGATGTGGCATACGAGTGATCTCGGATCAAAAACGTGAGGATTGGGACTACATAAAAAATAAACGCTGAATTTTAGCAATGAGACGATTTATCCACCGTCTCATGTCCAGTTAAAATTCTAGTCTGATGCCAGATTTAAGCTTTCTTTACATATTCAGATTTTAGCTTCATCGGGCCCATTCCCTCGATTTTACAATCGATATCATGACCATCGGCAGCATCCGGCAATAGGCGGATACTTTTGACTTTGGTACCCACTTTCACCACTGAAGATGAACCTTTGATTTTCAGGTCTTTAATCACTGTCACGCTATCGCCGTCCGCCAGCACATTGCCATGAGCATCCTTAATGATCACTTGTTCTTCAGTAATTTCGCCTTCTTTCCACTCATGTGCACATTCAGGGCAGATCAGTAGATCGCCATCTGCATAGGTATATTCAGATTGGCATTTTGGACAGTTTGGCAGACCCATAAGAACCTCGAAAAAGAGAAAAATTAAATAAATGAAACAAATAAGATCACAGTATAGCATCTTTGCAGAGATGCGCTTTTGAACAGGAGTTTCGTTGAAGGCCAGCTCATAATCATCAAGCATTAATTATCCGGGATATGCGGATTCACCAGCAAGGAAAGTAGCTGGAATGATTCCTGCCAACTTAAGTGACATACCGCAGGCGGCACTAAATCGGGATAGCCGACCTGAATAATATGCAGGCCTGTACCGACTGAAACCTTTTCAAAGATCACAGTGACTTCTATTTCACCTTGCAGATCTGGTGTCGAAAACTGATCGGTATAACGCAGTAACTGATTGGGAATCACCTCATGATAAATCCCATGAAAATGGTGCTGGGTACCAGTGGAAAAATTGGTAAAGGTGGTTTTATAGCTGCCGCCGGGTTTGACTTCCGCATGTTCTACCTTGGCAATAAAACCATGTGGTGCCAACCATTTTGCCAGGGCATCCGGGTGAACAAAAGCACGATACACCCGCTCCGGAGGTGCACTAAACACTCGATGCATTTTTAGAGTGTAACTCATTTTGCCTAGTCCCTTATTGTTATTATGTATTTTTATTGAGGGATATTGCCCTTCTCTTGTATAGACTGACCAGACCAAGCTGAGCATCCATAGAACTGATTTTACGCAATCCTCAATCTGGTATATATAATGACTATGTATCTGTATTAAAGTCCTGACATTCCGATATAACTAAATATAAAGGATAAAAAAACCCGGCAGCACCGGGGTTTTTTTATTTAAATACAGGCACAATCAGCTATTACGTAGACTGCTTTCTTCTTCATCCAGCTCATCATCATAGACATAGGCCATGCAGCCCCAACCATCATATTCACCCTGAAATTCTGCAGCGATTTTGCTGAACCACTGTTCCAGATCCACAATATCCTCGTAGGTTGGTTCCATATAGACATAAATCGTGATAATCCATTCCAGGGTCGCGCTTTCTTCATCCTGAAACAGGCTGATTTTTTGTTCTTCCTTTAAGAGATACAAGGCACAACGATCTGCCTGCTCTTCATCACTAAACACCAGCGAAAATTCGATTTCATGTGCTTCTTGCAGGTCGTCGCCATCCTGATGCATTTGCCACAGTACATTGCCATTTTCATCGTCAGGGAATTGATTGTAATCACGTGACATAGAAGTATCCTTATTATGATGCTGTTTTATTCTGCATCTAAGATTAGCTGATTTTTAGACAATTATCGAGATCCGGACAAAAAATATTATCTTTTAACCATAAATAAACATATGATTTTTATAAATATAAAAATTATCTGTCAAATGGGTATTTCTTAAATATTTATAGCCTATCACGTCCGGGAATATCGGTCTTTCGCTAAAACCCTATTCGTTATCAGCTACCATCAAGACTGAGTACTTTTGATGCATATCAAAACTATACGGTCTCTGGATGCCGGCCTTCTTGTTTCATGTGCACAACCAGCGCAGCAAACTTTAATTCCTCTAAACGTAAATCCAGATAGGATGACTGAATCGTGGCCTGACTCAGTTGCTGTCCGGTATAATTCAGCAGGACATAATCATCCCTTAAGGCTTGCAACATCTGTCCCAAATTTTCTCTGTTTAATTGAGCAAGATATAAATCTGCCTTGCTATTAAAGGCCAAACTAAAGATTTCAATGATACTTCTACGGCGGCCGTCATCGATATAATTACAACTGGCGATCTGCTGTGTTGCTATGGCCTGCTGAATTTTTTCACGCACATCGAGCAGATGCCGAGCCGCATCCGTTTCACTATATCCTGCGATCAGCTGTTGTAAAAGTTGCGGTACTGGCAGACATAAACCGTAATGCTTGGCCTGGATTTTATGTTCCAGGGCATTCACTACGTCCTCTAAGTACTGCTGTTGCTTGGCCTGTTGATAATAACCCGCTAAACTTTTTCTGGCCTGCTGTTCAACTTCGACTAAGGCTTTCGCTTGAAACTGGGCGAGATAGTCTTTCACGCTTTCAATATAAGCCTTGAGATCATCAATCATGATCGAAGCATCCAGTTTGGTCACTTCAACAAAATTTTCGGCCTGCAAAGTCCGGTTGATAATATATTGTTCGATATCACAGATATCCTGATATTTTTTATATTTATTCAGCGTAGTCGTTAAACTGCCATGCTGTACCCGCAGTTGGGTCACGTCATAATTCAGTTCATCGACTTGAGCGTCATAATCTGCCAGTCTGCTGCGTGAATGATCCAGATTTTCCTGTAAAAACCGGATATTGCTGCGTAATGAAGCCTGGATCTTCAAGCTCCAGAGCAAGGCACATAATAAAATACTCGCGAGAACGAAAAAAGCCATACTGAGCATTGTTCTGTCCTTTAACCCCGGGCATTGCCCTAAAACATCAAATTAAAAATTTATTATAAAGTACTGGTTAATTTTGCATCACTTTGACCAGATAATCAAAGCCATTAATCGCCACTAAGTCTTTCATTCATTTTATTTTTCTATAATTTTTTATGTGCAAGTCATACATCATGAATTGATTTGCAGCTTAAATCAAAACGATCCTGAAACAGCTAACAATATTTTTTATATCAAAGGATATAATTTAAAAGTTTAAAATTAATGACAGTAAAATTAAAAAACCAATAGAAATAAAGATATCAAGCTTATAACAGCAGATAAAGACAATAAAAATTCCTAAACTCATCATCAAGATATGCAGCCAGCATTCACCTGTATGTTTTCTGCCAACAGCAGATTGAGCAATGCATAAGTATTAGATTTCAAATAAAAAACATGAAAAACCATTAATTTTCAGAGCATTGACTGAAATAAATTCTCACAATTTTTAATTTAAGCGGTTCAGTTTAAGGGCAAATACCATTTTTAATGATTACAAAAAATAGAACTAATTTGACTGGATACCATTGTTTTTATGATCCAAATCAAAACGGGACTACGACTTCAATTTCAACTGGAACACCACTCAGCGGCTGGCTAAAAGCCAGATAATTGGCATGCAAAGCCATACGATTTAAAGGACTGCGCTGTGGTTCTGGATGATAGATTTTATCGCCAGTAATGGGATGACCCAGATGTAGCATATGCACGCGTAGCTGATGGGAACGACCAGTAATGGGAGTCAGCAACACTCGGCTAATGTCTTGCCGGGGTAGATATTCTAATGCCTGATACAAGGTTTTGGCGGCCTTGCCCAGTTCAAAATGCACCATCTGACGCGGACGGTTTTCCCAGTCAGTAATCAAAGGCACTTCGACGCTGCCCTCACCTTCGAGTTTACCTTGTACCAGCGCGACATAATTTTTATGCACCATCCGTGCCTGAAACATTTTACTCACCGCCACTTCTGCATCGCGGTGTTTGGCGAACATCAAAATACCTGAAGTGGCCATATCCAGACGATGGGTAATTTTGGCCTGCGGATATTTATCCAACACACGTAAATAGGCACTGTCATGATGCTCAGGTAAACGCCCGGGAACCGACAATAATCCGGCCGGCTTTTCAATCACCACCAGATCATCATCTTCATAAACAATATGTAACGGCTCTTGCGGTGGGCAATAGACAAAGTCGGGGTTGATGGGCATTTTAGGAATACAGCATCTGGAACAATGCGCGCAAAATAACAAGCTGTATTTAGCCTGTCAATCACCGCGCATAGCCAGATAAATTAATCTGCCAGATAATAATCCACCGTCGAGACCACACGGACTTTTTTCAAATAGGGGGTATTGCTGTCGCGATCTTCGATACTAAACATGCCCTGATTGGCGGACTTGATTTTCCCCAGACTGCTTTTTGAATCTGCGGCAAATTTTTCTGCCACACTGCGGGCATTTTCGGTGGCTTGTTCAATCATCGCCGGCTTAATGTCATTCAACTTAGTAAATAAATATTCGGTTCTTTGTCCGGAATCATCTCCAGCAAAAGCAATTCCTTTTCTACCCAAAGCCATCAGACGGCTTTGTGCCGCTCGTACTGCATCTATTTTGGGGGTATAGACCGTAATGGTCTGGCTGGCAGTATAACGCAGCGCGACATTGGCATCACCGCCGTATTGCTGCGCGTATTTATCGGTAATACTCGGTGAAGCACTGGTAATTTCTTCCACGCTAAAACCTTCATTTTTTAAAAAGGTCTGAATTTCCTGGGTATTGTTTTGCATGGTATCGTACAACTCGGCCAGATCCTGACTGCCGGCATTAAAGCGAATGGGCCATACCGCCACGTCCGCTTTGACTTCACGTTCTGACAAACCTTTGACCGAAACTATGCGTTCATACTGTTTGATTTTCAGCGCACTATTGCCCAGAATCCATCCTGCAATAATCATCCCCAAGCCAATTAGCGCACCTAAAATCAGTGCTGGTTTGAATTGATTCATCCGTTTCAACTCCTTTGAAATGTTTCTGTTTCTTGTTAATCCTGCCACGCGAACTAGCAACGATAAATCATATGGATCAAACCGTATTCTGATCAGTCAACGATTCAATCACAACTCAATACTTAGCTTGGTTTCATCAGATAAATTGCAATCAACGGCGACAGGTTAAATAAAAAAATTCCAATTTTATACAGTGCCATACCCGAATAATGAATCACATCAAAACTACTGTCTGAAAGATGAAACCATTTTCCATGCACCTGTTTCATCCAGTCTCGGGCAAAGACAAACACCATAAACCAGATCATCAGAATGACATAATTGATAAGTGTGCAAAACAGTAAAAAACGCCAGCAGAGATCAAGGTTCATGCTGCTTCCCCTAAGGGCTATGAATGATTTTAAAATAGCAGATCAAAGGGAAAATTGAAGGATTGATTTGTATCTAGGCAGGTTTAAAGTTGATATTAAGATTTTGATTTATCGTTATTTTAATTTTTATTCTTTAGTCTTGTAGAGAATTTTTTAGGGTGTTGGGAAAACATCTAATGGTTTACTTCAACTATCATGCTTGGTAAGACATAATCTTATAGCCTATAAACTTTTGGTCTATAGCGTCCTAAGCCGAATCGAGACCTTTTGGGTTCGTACTGCACTCGCGTTTTGCGCCGCTCGCAGCATGCTACTCTTTCCGATCCCATCACACCCTTGAGATATATAGTAGCGAAGACCCTGTGGGATTAATTTCCTATGTTTTTTTAATTTTCGATAATTTTGAAAATTTATTTCGCCATTAACCCCAACAAAGAAAAATAAATTCCATTTCTTATTATTTACGCTTTTTTATTCGATAAAAATGAGCTTTATTGCAATTTATATTCAGGTCATATTTACACTCTTATTGAAAAAAAGTGCCTTGAATCCATTGAGCACTAAACCACCATGCACTGATTGCTGACATTCCACAAAGCAAATTCGCCAGCACCTTGTTGAGTCGAGTCAGTTCAGAATGATAAATCTTCAGATTAAGCAGATAAGCGATCACCGCGTAAACCAAGCCAATCGCGCCCCCAAAAAGAATCAGAATCAGTGGCCATCCGGAATAAAAATGGGCTTTTTTATTTAATTTGCCTGATTCTGGTGCATTTTCAACGATATTCATCGGATTCCCCTCTCCTTATGATCAACTATTGCATCATTTCAGAATATCTTGATAACCAATTTGATGCGGTTGGATATATATCATTGAATTTGCAAATTTTAAGCCAAGTCCAAATTATTATTAAAGATTTACAAGTTGTTAAAGACAAAAGCTTTTCGGAAGGGTTTAGATTGATGGCAGTCAAAAATCCTGATGTTGAAATCCTACAGCTCCATTCAGGAATGAAGCTGTAGTCCGTAAGATGAGAAGTATTGATGAAATCATTGCTTATGCCTGACAGCAGTTTGGACATGCTGTCACTTTCTCACGAGGCCAGTTCATTCGCGCACGTTTGTAGGCCAAGTCATAATTGGCAAAGTAGCCAATCAGGATTTGTGCATTGACTTCAGGTAAATTTGTACAGCCTAGTGATGCATTGTGGATATGATGCCCACCATCTTGTTGCTGATTTTCATCGATGATAAATTTCAACATTTCCATTTTCATCTCCCCAAATTGTTTATTTTTATAAGTTGGTATTTAAAGGCATAATTATTTTATGTCTTTAATTCCATATTAAAATTATGCCTTTATTGGGTGAAAATCAACCATTTTTAAAACTTTTATTTTAAAAAAATTTCTAATTTTTCGAATAGATTCAACACCAGACTTTGCTTAGATGCATTACAACGGCGTTTCAGTTGTAGCTGTTTTTCGTTTTTCACGTGCCCAACGTACCATCCAGATAATGACCAATATCACTAAAAATACAACAAGGAATGGCAACATAAATGACAAGATTGAAAGCACCACTGCACCAATCCATTCACCTGTACTCACCACCGGGTTTGCCACCCCACCTGTTGTGAGTGTCGAAGCACCACGTAATGCGACTGTACTCAATTGGACTGCACTAGCTGTACCACCACCGACGATAATCGCGGATGCCCAAGTGGCAAATTGGGACATTTCACCTGAACTGACAGCCAGAGTGGACAGTGTGCCTGCAATCATTGCCGCAGGCGTGGCTATACTATCTAATGCGTTATCTACCCACGGAATGTAGTACGCGCCAATTTCACAGATTGTGGCAAAGCCAAGTGCGACACATACAGCGGGTATAGAAAGCCATTCAAAGCCTTTCATCGGCTCAAACCAACCGAAAATGGCGGCAACACTCATCACTAACAGCGGCACGAAGACGCGAAAACCGCAGGCTGCGCTAAGTCCAATGCCAATACATAAGCCAAGTATGGTTTCCATGTGAAGCTCCAGAAGCTGAATGTTTTACTTTTTATAAGCTAACAAAAAAGCCCTATCGAGTAATAGGGCTTTCATTCAAAACAGAGGATATCTGTTTGAGTTGGTTTGCTTAGGCATTCTTATTGTTAAATTGATTGCCTTGGCATTTGGTACACGGTGGTAAACGATCAGTACCAATTTCTAAGTAGGTGCGGTGGCCGCATTGAACACAAAAATAGAAGCCTGTTCCGGGTTTTTCGCCAGCAGTAACCATCTTTGTTCTCCATGGTTTTAGAAATGGTCTATCTAGTATAACCCTCTAGTGATGAATGTCTATTGTCCATTTTTGTAAATGATGATGGCATTTGGGCGAAGTGATTCTTTTAATATTAAAAAAATTTAACCTCAGCTTCTTAACCACTGAACCAAATCATTAATTCCCTCATGATCTCTACAAGCAGCAGGAAAACCATTATTGTTAGCATCTTGCTTAAATCTAGCCCATTCACTTTCAGTTTTATTTACTGTTCCTAAATGTGCTTCAATCGCACCTTTTTTCCAAATCCAAATACCTTGAGCTTTCATCTTATTATGCAGAGATTCAATGAAAGGAACTGCATCTGTTTCTAGAGCTAATATTTCAAAAGCTTTCGCAGCAGAAATATTCTGATTCTTTTGTGGTAGTCCTGTACTAGGATTTAATGAAATCCCATTTATGGGTGCAATCCTTTGTAAAATTGCTTTGATGTTTAAAACATCACTATCAGTTGGCAAGAGAAAATTATGGCTAATGGCTCCGTTAAAACAATAGTCAAGATCACATATGGCTTTCGTAGGTAAATCCATCTCAGCTAAAATAGCCAAAGATTTTTGCGTATCATTAACACCACTTTGCGCAACTAATGCATGCTTCTCTTGCCCCATCGTTAGACCAGCAATACCTCTAAATAAAAATGGTAATAAACGAAGTTCGGTCTTACCCTCTGTCAAAACAACGTTTTCAGCAAAAAGTAATTGAGTAGAATGAGTTAAGTTAAATAGCTGTTCCATCTGATGTGTTGAGTTTGGAACAACAGCTTGAATTGCATCTACTAAACGTTTTCTAGAATACGTTCCTATATTCTGATCTTTCCGGATCAATAAAGTAGTTTCTGCTCCTTCTGCGGTTATCATTTGAGCTGAATGTGTTGAAATTACTACTTGATAACCATTTTGAGATAATGCAACCAAGGCTTCTCTCACTTGTTCTATTGCGAAGGGATGTAAATATAATTCAGGCTCATCGATTAATAATAGAGTTGTAGAAATTTGATGATTATTCTGCCGTTTTATTTCAGCTAAATATTGAACTAATGCCATTTGAATTGAACGTTGTGCACCATGACCATATGATGAAAAATCCCGATCGCATCCTTGCCCTTCAACAACTTTTAATGTTCCTGCCTTTATTAAATCATCAATTGAAGGTGTTTCAAAATGGACCTTTACACTCATTCCAGGAAAAAGATTATTAACTTTTCCATTCACACCCTGATCTATACTAGCTAACTCTCCAAATCGTTGAGTACCATTACAAGAAATTCTAGATGTTATTTCTGACAAATGTTGATTTAACTCTACTTCATGGGCTATTTTTACAGGTTCTAAAAATTCTGCTAATAATTTTCCGATAGTAGTAGTCGTTTTGGCTTTAGATGCATCCTCAGCTGCATTTTCCATAGCACCTATTCTAATTGGTTCAGGTAGTAAAACATTAATCGCATTATCAAGCCCCGTCGGGTTTGGAAACCAATCACTAGCTGCAGTATCCCAAACCGAAAGTTTAACCTCCGCTACCTTAGCATTCGGTCGCTCTTGTAGACGTCGAATTTTAAGCTGTTCATTTATGACATAGCGTTCAATTGAAGTTCTTTGGTTTTGAGGCAATTGATCAAGCAATTCCTGAGAAATCCCCTCTATCATTGCTATAACTTCTATTGGCTGAGATACATCATAGAAATCTTTTTCTGAGAGACTAACTTTTCTTATAAGCCATTGAATTGCAGATAAACAGTTTGACTTTCCGGCATTATTGTATCCAACCAAAGGAGTGAAATCTGACAACATCAACTTGGTATCAATACATGATTTAAAATTTTTAATTGTTACCTCTGTTATTTTATGCATTTTTATTTCCCCATAAAAAATTAAAACCCCACTTCACAGTAGGGTCTTTTTTAAACAATATCAAATACTTTTAGAACAAAATTTAAACCACATTCCCTTCCAAGAAGTCCTGTGCAAAGCGCTGTAATACTCCACCCGCTTCATAAACAGACACTTCTTCTTCCGTATCCAGACGACAGGTCACAGGCACTTCAACAATCTGATTCTTACCATCATCTGTTGAACGCTCAATCACTAAGGTCAAGGTCGAACGTGGTGCAATGTTACCAATCACGCTATATAGCTCAGTACCATCCAGACCTAAAGTCTTACGGTCTGTACCCGGCTTAAACTCAAGTGGCAACACACCCATACCCACCAGGTTGGTACGGTGAATACGCTCAAAACCTTCTGCCACAATCGCTTCTACACCTGCCAGACGCACACCTTTCGCCGCCCAGTCACGACTCGAACCCTGACCATAGTCTTTACCTGCAATAATAATTAGCGGTTGCTTACGGTTCATGTAGGTTTCAATCGCTTCCCACATCCGCATCACTTCGCCTTCAGGCTCCACACGTGCTTTCGAACCCTGCTTGATGCTGCCGTCTGAACGCACCACCATTTCATTAAACAGTTTCGGGTTGGCAAATGTTGCACGTTGTGTGGTCAGGTGATCACCACGATGCGTTGCATAAGAGTTAAAGTCTTCCTCAGGCACGCCCATTTTTTTCAGGTATTCGCCTGAAGCACTGTCGAGCACAATCGCATTGGATGGTGACAAATGATCGGTGGTGATGTTATCACCCAAGATCGCCAGTGGACGCATATTGGCTAAGGTACGTGGTGCAGCGAGGGCACCTTCCCAATACGGCGGACGGCGGATATAGGTACTTTGCGGACGCCAGTCATATAGCGGGCTTGCTGCCTTTTCATTCACACCCAAATCAAACATCGGAATATAGATTTGACGGAACTGTTCCGGCTTCACTGCTTCTTTGACCAGTGCATCAATTTCTTCATCCGATGGCCAGATGTCTTTTAGATAAATCGGGTTGCCATCTTTGTCATTACCAAGTGAATCCGTTTCGATATCAAAACGAATCGTACCGGCAATCGCATACGCCACCACCAGTGGTGGCGATGCCAGAAAAGCCTGCTTCGCATAAGGATGGATACGGCCATCGAAATTACGGTTGCCCGACAATACCGCTGTGGCATACAGGTCACGGTCAATAATTTCTTGCTGAATTTTTGGATCTAGTGCGCCCGACATGCCGTTACAAGTGGTGCAGGCATAAGCCACGATCCCAAAACCCAGTTTTTCTAAATCTTTGAGTACGCCAGCTTCTTCAAGATATAACGCTGCTGCTTTAGAACCCGGTGCAAAAGAAGATTTCACCCAAGGCTTACGGACTAAACCGAGTTCATTGGCCTTACGCGCCAGCAAACCTGCCGCCACGGTATTTCGCGGGTTTGAGGTATTGGTACAAGACGTAATCGCCGCGATAATCACCGCGCCATCTGGCATTAAACCTTCAGCTTCTTGCGCACGTGCAGCCTCTAGATTACCTGCAATGCCTTTTTCTTTTAAGTCAGATGTCGAGACACGAGCATGCGGATTGGATGGGCCAGCAATGTTACGGGTTACTGTTGAAAGATCAAAACGCAATACACGTGGATATTGTGCCTGAGTCATATCCGATGCCCACAGACCAATCTCTTTGGCATAAGTTTCAACCAGTTTGACTTGCTCTGCTTCACGACCAGTTAAAGTCAGATAATCAATGGTGTTCTGATCGATATAGAACATCGCAGCGGTTGCACCGTATTCCGGGGTCATGTTGGAAATCGTGGCACGATCACCCACTGACATGCTGTCTGCACCTTCACCGAAGAATTCTAAGTATGCCCCGACCACACGTTCTTTACGCAGGAATTCTGTCAGTGCGAGCACAATATCGGTTGCGGTAATGCCCGGCTGACGCTGACCAACAAACTCCACCCCAATAATATCTGGCAGACGCATCCAAGACGCACGCCCCAGCATCACGTTTTCGGCTTCGAGTCCACCAACACCAATCGAGATCACGCCAAGCGCATCAGTATGTGGGGTATGTGAATCTGTACCGACACAGGTATCTGGGAATGCCAGGCCATCACGGTTTTGAATCACCGGAGACATTTTCTCCAGGTTGATCTGGTGCATGATGCCATTACCGGCAGGAATCACATCGACATTTTCAAAGGCAGTTTTGGTCCATTCAATAAAATGGAAACGATCTTCATTACGACGGTCTTCAATGGCACGGTTTTTCTCAAAAGCATCCGGATCAAAACCACCAAACTCAACCGCCAGTGAATGATCGACAATCAGCTGGGTCGGTACCACTGGATTGACTTTAGCCGGGTCACCGCCCTGTTCTGCAATTGCATCACGTAAGCCGGCAAGATCGACCAAAGCTGTTTGTCCCAAGATATCGTGACAGACCACACGTGCCGGATACCATGGAAAATCATGTTCCTGTTTACGCTCAATCAGCTGGCGCAAAGACTGTTCTAAAATGGCAGGATCACAACGACGAACCAGCTGCTCAGCAAGCACTTTGGAGGTATAAGGAAGTTTGGCATATGCGCCTGGCTGAATATCTTCTACGGCCTGACGCACGTCATAATATTCCAGCTGGGTGGATTGCAGCGGTTTACGGTAGTTGTTGTTCATAGCTTGCCTGCCCTCGTTTATTACTCTTTTTTGCACATCAAAATTTATTGATGACTTGTTTTTAATCAAGGCATTGTACGCTGCCGAAAGTCCATTTCCCAAATCTTATAATTTTCAATAGTTTAATTATAGAAATCGGTCTATTTTAATCAATTTGTTATCTGGCCTTTAGAATTTTGGCTCTAAACTTCTATTTTTTTGAAAAATCGTAGAAAATTCATCTCATTCTTTAGTATGAGACACTCACAACAGCATAAAAAATAATCAACATATAGGCGCAATAAACAGGCTTTATTTCATATTCATGCAACTTTTATGAGCTGTATTTTAAGCAGCGAATAGACCCTATAACCGATTAAAAGCCAACTATTAAAAGCCAAATAAGTCTCTTCTCTTACATTTAGGTCTTTATATGCAAGCGGCTTGTTGATAAAAACTGGATATTAAGCATATCTTCAAAACATCCTTATACAATAATTCCGAAAATCATCGTATTTCAGCGATAGAACCATTTAAAAGCTGTGTCCTGATTCAATTCCATAATTTTCGTAAGACTTTCTTACAAATTTTACAACTATTTTAATATGTTAGGACTTACGCATTGACGGATTCAAAAAAGTATTAAAATACTTTATAAAGTATCTGTGATCAGACGAATTAAACATGCTTCTACAGCAACTTGTACATTACCCATTTATATGGGCTTTCTCATGAC
>NZ_VPCL01000005.1:0-186698 GCF_013418235.1 Acinetobacter sp. YH12156 | reverse complement strand
TGAGCTGTTCAGCAATGAGTGCATTGTCATCGCTGAGTTTGGCTTGATAGCGGTAGCAGGTTTCACTAATGCCAAATGCTTTACAAGCCAAACGAATACTAATGGCATGCTGGGCAACTGCCTGTTGAGCCATCTGACGTCGGCAAGATGGCTTCACCACTTTTTTGACATTGCTTCCTGAACAATCTCTGCCTTTAATCGCTCTTCAGCATACATTTTTTTTAGTCTGGTATTTTCTGCTTCCAGCTCTTTCAGTCGAGCCATCAATGAGGTATCCATACCACCATATTTGGCACGCCATTTATAAAAGGTAGCATTACTCATGCCGTGTTCACGGCAAAGGGTCGCTACAGGTGTGCCAGATTCAGCCTGTTTCAAGATGGACATGATCTGACTGTCAGTAAATTTAGATGTTTTCATGCAGAATCTCCTGCTCGTATCTTAAGAGAAAATTCTACTTTTAGATCCTATTATTTTTAGGGGGGATTACCATACGAGCAATACAATTGGGAAAATGAAAGCCCAGAATTGCGCAGCTGAGTATCGCGGTTGAAATAATCAGGACAGAACTGGTATGCATGTCGATGAAGTATGACCAGTTGATCGCGATGGCAACACCAAGGATCAAACCGCCAAGTGCATAGTAAAAAGCGTGTATGAAGCGATCATCCATTTTTTGTTATCTATTTTATTATTTGCTCATAAATTAAAGCTAAATCAATAGTTTTGCAATAAAAAACCCCTCAATTGAGGGGCTTTAATTGTTGTAAATATCTAAAGCTTAGATATATTCAACTTTCACAATTTCGTATTCAACTTCACCATTTGGTGTCGTAATTTTCACATCATCGCCTTCGTTTTTACCCAAAAGACCACGTGCAATTGGTGAGTTCACAGAGATCTTGTTGATCTTAAAGTCTGCTTCGTCATCGCCTACAATCTTGTAAGTTTTTTGCTCTTCAGTATCCAGGTTTTCAATTGTCACTGTCACACCAAAAACCACACGACCTGATTGCTCAAGTTCTTTCACATCAATGACCTGGCAAGCGCCCAGTTTCCCTTCGATGTCCTGAATACGGCCTTCACAGAAGCCTTGCTGTTCACGCGCTGCGTGATATTCTGCATTTTCTTTTAAGTCGCCGTGTTCACGTGCTTCCGCAATCGAAGCCGTGATACGAGGACGGTCAACGGTTTTCAGTTGATGTAATTCTTTCTCTAAGGCAATTTTGCCTTCAGGAGTCATAGGATAACGTTGCATGTTGTCCCTCAAAAGTCAGTTGAAAGATATAAAATCTATAAATAAAAAAAAGCCCGCCACCAAGAAGGTAGCGGGACTTCTTGGAAACTTAATTAACCTTTAGTTAGGTCTTGCAAGCGATATACATCCATTGGCAATTTGATTGCTAAAGCTTGGCATACAGCATCAGCACCGTTCAAGGTGGTCGTGTAATACACTTTACCTTGTAGCGCAGAGCGACGGATCGAGAACGAATCCTGCTGAGCCTGTTTACCTTCAGATGTATTGATAATGAGGTGAATTTCGCCATTTTTCAAGCGGTCCACGATATTAGGACGGCCTTCGGTTACTTTATTCACACGTTCACATGCAATACCCGCTTCAGTAATCACGCTGTATGTGCCACCCGTTGCAAGCAACTTGAAGCCATAGTCTACCAGTTGCTGAGCGATACGCGCGACATGCGGCTTATCTGAATCACGAACAGACAGGAACGCATGTTTTACTTCGCCTTCAGTTGGTTTACCTGGTAAGCGATCGTTCGAGCCTAATACAGCTTTATAGAACGCTTCACCAAATGATTTACCAACACCCATGACTTCGCCAGTCGATTTCATCTCAGGGCCAAGGATTGGGTCAACACCCGGGAATTTGTTGAATGGGAACACCGCTTCTTTTACAGAGAAGTGCTGAGGAATAATCTCTTTAGTGAATCCTTGAGATTCTAGAGATTGACCTGCCATACAACGTGCAGCAACTTTTGCTAAAGACTCACCGATACATTTAGAAACGAACGGTACAGTACGTGATGCACGTGGGTTCACTTCCAGAATGTAAACGTCAGTGCCTTTTACTGCAAACTGAACGTTCATCAAACCGATTACACCCAGTTCTTTTGCCATTGCAACAGTTTGACGGCGCATTTCGTCCTGTACTTCTTGAGAAAGCGAGTAAGGAGGAATCGAACATGCTGAGTCACCAGAGTGGATACCCGCTTGTTCAATGTGCTGCATGATACCGCCAATTACAACGTCTTTGCCGTCAGATACGCAGTCCACGTCAACTTCGATCGCGTCATCAAGGAAGCGGTCAAGAAGAACCGGTGCTTCGTTTGATGCTTGAACTGCATCACGTAAGTAGCGTTTCAATTCGTCATCGTTATACACGATTTCCATGGCACGACCGCCAAGAACGTATGATGGACGTACAACGAGTGGATAGCCAACTTTTGCTGCTTCAGCCATACCTTCTTCAGCAGATTTTACAATGCTGTTGTTCGGTTGACGAAGTTGTAGACGTTGAATCATTTGCTGGAAGCGTTCACGGTCTTCTGCACGGTCAATCGCGTCTGGAGATGTACCGATAATTGGCGCACCGGCTTCTTCCAAAGCACGAGCCAATTTCAAAGGTGTTTGACCACCGTACTGCACGATAATGCCTTTAGGCTTCTCGATACGTACGATTTCAAGTACATCTTCCAATGTGATTGGTTCGAAGTACAAACGATCTGATGTGTCGTAATCTGTAGAAACCGTTTCAGGATTACAGTTGACCATGATGGTTTCATAACCATCTTCACGCATTGCAAGCGCTGCGTGTACACAGCAGTAATCGAACTCGATACCTTGACCAATACGGTTAGGTCCGCCACCAATCACCATGATCTTGTCACGCGTTGATGGATTTGCTTCACATTCTTCATCGTAAGTTGAGTACATGTATGCTGTATCAGATTCGAATTCTGCAGCACATGTATCGACACGTTTGTAAACAGGGGTTACGCCCAGGTTCCAACGGTGTTTACGGAATTGTTTTTGTGAAATGCCCATCAAGTCTGCAATACGAAGATCCGATAAACCTTTACGTTTGAAGCTGCGGATGTTGTCCGCGTTCAAATCACCAAAACCTAAAGATTTAATCTGTTCTTCAGTTTTAATGATGTCTTCGATTTGAATCAGGAACCAAGGGTCGATATTGGTTGCAGCAAATACTTCATCAAGTGTAAAGCCGTGACGGAATGCATCACCAATGAACCAGATGCGCTCAGGACCTGGCACTTTAAGTTCTTGAAGAATTTTATCTTTCGCACCTTCAGCACCGATTTCGATTTTTTCATCGAAGCCAGAAGCACCAACTTCAAGACCACGAAGCGCTTTTTGCATAGACTCCTGGAAGTTACGGCCAATGGCCATGACTTCACCGACAGATTTCATCTGAGTCGTCAAAGTTGCATCTGCTTGCGGGAATTTCTCGAAGTTGAAGCGAGGAATTTTCGTTACAACGTAGTCAATCGCAGGTTCGAATGAAGCAGGAGTTGTACCGCCCGTGATGTCATTTTTCAACTCATCAAGGGTATAACCTACAGCCAGTTTCGCCGCGATTTTCGCAATCGGGAAACCCGTTGCTTTAGATGCAAGGGCAGAAGAACGAGAAACACGTGGGTTCATCTCGATCACAACGATACGACCGTCTTTCGGGTTGATACCGAACTGAACGTTTGAACCGCCTGTTTCTACGCCAATTTCACGAAGTACAGCTAAAGATGCATTACGAAGTAACTGGAATTCTTTATCTGTCAGCGTTTGTGCAGGCGCAACAGTGATGGAGTCACCGGTGTGCACGCCCATTGGATCAAAGTTTTCAATGGTACATACGATGATACAGTTGTCATTTTTGTCACGAACAACTTCCATCTCGTATTCTTTCCAGCCAATTAAAGATTCATCAATCAATAACTGTTTGGTCGGAGAAAGATCGAAACCGCGTTCACAGATTTCAATGAACTCTTCACGGTTATATGCGATACCGCCGCCTGAACCACCCATCGTGAATGATGGACGGATAATCACAGGGAAGCCGAAGCGTGCTTGAATAGTTAAAGCTTCTTCCATTGACTCGGCAATATCTGCTTTTGGGCATTCAAGACCAATTTTACGCATTGCCTGGTCGAAGAGTTTGCGGTCTTCAGCTTTTTCAATCGCTTCTTTGGTCGCGCCGATCAATTCAACATTGTATTTTTCTAGAATGCCGTGCTCATCAAGGGCAAGGGCACAGTTCAATGCAGTTTGACCGCCCATGGTGGGAAGAACTGCGTCTGGGCGTTCTTTCTCAATAATTTGTGCAACAGTTTGCCAGGTAATCGGTTCGATATACGTTGCGTCTGCCATTGCAGGGTCGGTCATGATGGTCGCCGGATTCGAGTTGACCAAAATAACGCGGTAGCCCTCTTCACGAAGGGCTTTACATGCTTGAGCACCTGAGTAGTCAAACTCACATGCCTGACCGATGACAATCGGACCCGCACCAATAATTAAGATGCTTTTAATGTCAGTACGTTTAGCCATGATGCTTCCTTAATTACTTCTTAGATGCTTCGATAAGTTCGATGAAATGATCGAACAATGGTGCACAGTCATGTGGACCAGGGCTTGCTTCAGGGTGACCCTGGAAGCTGAACGCAGGCTTGTCTGTGCGATGAATACCTTGGTTAGTACCATCAAACAGTGAGCGATGCGTTACACGCAATACATCCGGCAGGTTGCTTTCATCAACTGCGAAGCCGTGGTTTTGAGAAGTAATCATCACTGTACCATTTTCAAGGTTTTGCACAGGATGGTTGGCACCGTGGTGACCGTGAGGCATTTTTAGTGTTTTGGCGCCACTTGCAAGTGCAAGGATCTGGTGACCCAGACAGATACCAAATACTGGAATTTCAGTGGTTTCTACAATTGTTTTTACAGCTTCAATTGCGTAGTCACATGCAGCTGGATCGCCAGGGCCGTTCGAGAGGAACACACCATCTGGATTCAGAGCAAGTACGTCAGCAGCAGGAGTTTGCGCAGGCACCACAGTCAGTTTACAACCGCGGTCTGCGAGCATACGTAAGATGTTGGTTTTGACACCGTAATCGTATGCAACAACATGGAATTTAAGTTCAGGTTGAGAGAAACCTTTGCCTAATGCCCAAGAGCCTTCAGTCCACTCAAAGCCCTCAGGATCGCAACATTCTTTTGCCAGGTCTAAACCGTTTAAACCGCTAAAGGCACGTGCTTTTTCAAGCGCTTCTGCTTCAGTGATATTTTCGCCAGCAAGGATACAGCCATTTTGCGCACCTTTGTCACGTAGGATACGTGTCAATTTACGCGTGTCGATATCCGCAATTGCCACAACATTGTGTTGTACCAAATATTCAGCTAATGATTGGGTTGAACGGAAGTTACTGTGCAATAAAGGCAGGTCACGAATGATCAATCCGTTGGCCCAAACTTTATGAATACGACCTGATTCAGCGTCTTCTTCATTGCAGCCTGTGTTACCGATATGCGGGTAAGTCAGTGTCACAAGTTGCTGTGCATAACTCGGGTCAGTCAAAATTTCTTGATAGCCAGTCATGGCAGTGTTGAAAACGACTTCACCAGTCGTACTACCCGATGCGCCAATCGAAGTACCTTTAAAGATAGTTCCGTCGGCAAGGGCTAAAATTGCTGGGGTGCTCAAACCAAAGCTCCTGAAATTTAGGCTGTAAAAAAGCGAGAAGACGAAAAAAAAGGAAGGCTAATTTTTAAACCTACCCTCCTATGTCTGCTCGCTTGAACTTAACACGGCATTATACGCAGAATGATGCTTGAAGTCCAATGGCTTTGCAGCGAAAGTATAAGATAAATGCCTTGCTTTTTGAGTGGAAGTCTGTTTTGTAAACAGGATGAAAAAATGTAAGCAATTAATAATTGTCAGACAAATCAAATCTTAAATTTTATCAAGTCTACTAATATAGCTCAGTCAATATAACAATAGGAACAAGACAAATGACTACAGCATCAAAATCTACCCAATCCCAAAAAGCCAGCCCGAGCGTCGTGGCAGAAACTGCCGAGAAGCTTGAAAAAGTAGCAGTAGAGGCGAAAGATCAAGCACTTGAAAGCATCGAAGAAAGTAAAGAAAAGCTTGAAGTTGAAGCCAAGCAATTGACCGATACCGTACAGGAACAATTGCGCCAATTTAAGCAGGAGGTGTTGCAGCGAATTGACACTTTAAAGGAGCAGATCTTCGGTTCACAAAAAGAATTAACTGAATTGAAGAGCTTTATCAAAACAGAATTCAATGCAGTGATCGAAGACTTGTCCAGTCTGGGCAAGGAACTGAAAGAGGATGTCAGTCAGATTTCGACCAAACATAAAGAGCATTTGACCGATACCTTAAAACGTTCTAAAGACAGCACCATTGAAGTGCTGAAAAAAGTCAAGCCGGTAGTGAAAGCAGAAAGTTCAGACAAAAAGCCTGAGCTGAAAAGTTAAGCTGCGTTGAAAGGCTGCTCTTTAAAAGGAGAACAATCACATGTTCTCCTTTGTCTTTATGTAGCAAAACGGACTCACAATAATAATCAGAAGGGGTTACGATGCCACGGCATTATTTGGTAGGTGTGCTTGTTTTATTGATATTGATTATGCTGCTTAATCTGGAAAGCGGCTTGGGGCGCATACTTTATCTGGGTGTGATTGTGTTATGTTTGGGCGTACTGGGGCTGGTTTTGGGGACTGTTCTGCTCATGGTACTCACTTTTACTTTTACTTTTATTCTTTATGCTGCAGTGAAAGCCATTCGGAGCCAGCATCAGTTACCTCATTAAAATGCTACTCTAAGATGTTCAAAAACAAGAAAATGCAAAATAACCATACACAGCTAACTACTTTGTCTAGAGACAAACAAAAACGTGAGACTTCAAGTCTCACGTTTTATCAGCCTATTACAGATTCAGACAGAGGATATACAGGTTTGATTGATCTAAAATACATGCAACCAGTCACGTTTATTATGAAAATCTGCCTGAGGACTACTATGCTGCATCGCGTAGTACTGGTCACCTTGCGAGGTTTTTAAAACAGCAGATAAACCCAGGAACAAGTTTTCCCATTTGAGTTTATGTGTTGCCATAAAATCGGTCAGATCCACACTGACATTGAGACCATAATGGGTACGTTTGAGCTGATTCAGCTCAATATCATCTGCAGCTTGTGGTGGCATATCTTCAGGATAGCGGTATTCTTCAAATTGATAAGCCTGCCAGGCCTGAGAAGGGGAGAGATTAATCTCACGATAAAAATCTTCACCCTGAACCCCAATAAAAATTTCAAAGCAGGTCTGTTCCCACAAGAAATCCTGACGGGGATGTGCAGCTACCATGTCTGGCCACAGGATGTAATGATTGGGATCGCGGATCCAGAAGCCCACATTTAAACTACATGGACCTTGCTGTTCAATGGCAGCAACCAGAGAGATGGCCTGAAAACGGCGATCAAATGCGCTAAGTTCGTAACTTGCCATAAGTCCTGTACTTAGTTAGACAAATGAGCGAAACGAACAAGATTGGACAATTTTTGGTTCTGTTTTGCCGCTTTCTTATAAAGAAGTGCAATTTTACCAATAGTTTGAACCACTTCAGCACCAGTCGCTTCTGAAATTTCAGCAATCAGCGCTGCACGCGCTTCACGATCTTCAGCGACAATTTTAACTTTAATCAGTTCGTGATCGTTTAAAGCACGCGCTAATTCTTCGATGACATTTTCCGTCAGACCTTTGTCACCTAGCATCACGACTGGGTTAAGTGTATGTCCGATTTGACGTAAACGCTTACGTTCCTGAATAGATAAAGCCGCCATGAGAGATAACCTGAATTTTAAAACGGCTTAGTATAGCAAAAGCAAAAAATAAACGCTGTAAATTATCAGGAAATAATCATATTCAATCTGTCCACGGAGAGAGCAAAAGCCTTAGATTTAGATACACATGTATACTGCAAAATAAGTCTTTTTCACGTACAATTAATAATAAGACATTTTTTTATTTAGAGAGTTATGGCTACACGCATTACCAACCAAAAGTTATCTAAAAGTAGTCGTGATTGGATGAGAGAGCATTTAGACGATCCTTATGTAAAAAAGGCACAAAAGGAAGGCTATCGTGCGCGTGCAGCATATAAGCTCTTAGAAATGCAAGAAAAGTATAAAATCATTAAACCTGGTATGACTGTGGTCGACCTAGGCGCAGCGCCAGGCAGCTGGTCACAGATTGCTGGTAAACTTGTTGGCGATAAGGGTTTATTGATTGCATCTGATATTTTACCAATGGATGCTTTACCAGATGTCACTTTTCTGCAAGGTGACTTCCGTGAAGAAGAAGTTTTCCAAAAACTGCTAGAAATTTTAGATGGTCGTACTGTAGACGTTGTAATTTCAGATATGGCCCCCAATACATCAGGTAATAAGGCTGTAGATCAACCGCGTCAGATTTACTTGTGTGAACTTGCACTGGATTTTGCCAATAAGGTGCTAGGCCCTAAAGGTCAATTTGTGGTAAAAGTTTTCCAAGGCTCAGGTTTTGATGAATTCCGTAAGCAAGTGGTTGATAGTTTTGATATTCTGAAAACATCTAAACCCTTGGCATCACGTGCTCGCTCTAAAGAAGTTTTCCTGATCGGGCAGGGACGCAAGAAGGCTTTAAAATAAGTCTACTTGCCAAGTCGTTAAAAATTGTGCATTTTGTACGTTTTCAGATAATTGTAAGTTAATTTACAGCTTAAGTATTAAGGTCACCCTGAACAGGGCATGATCAAATTAGATTGGAATGGGAATAAAGCTTTGAGCGATCTTTTTAAGAATGCCGTATTGTGGCTCGTGATACTGGGTGTGCTGGTGTTAATCTTCAGCAACGTCAGTGACCGCAATCAACCGACTACAATGAACTACTCAGAGTTTGTTGCCGCGGTCAATGCTGGCCAAATTAAACAAGTTGTTATTGACGGCGAAAGAATTCGTGGCGAAAAATCAAACGGTTCAGAGTTTGAAAGTATTCGTCCGGCAGTTCAGGATCCTGAGCTGATGCCAAGCCTCATTAAAAATAATGTTGTGGTCGAAGGTGAAGCACCACAACGTCAAGGCTTGCTCATGCAGTTGCTTATTGCAAGTTTCCCTGTGCTTTTAATCATTTTGTTATTCATGTTCTTTATGCGCAACATGGGTGGCGGTGCAGGTGGTAAAAACGGCCCAATGAGTTTTGGTAAATCTAAAGCCAAAATGTTGTCTGAAGACCAGATTAAAGTCACTTTTGTCGATGTTGCCGGTTGTGATGAAGCCAAGCAAGAAGTGGTTGAAATTGTCGACTTCCTGAAAGACCCAACCAAATTTAAACGTCTCGGTGCAAGTATTCCACGTGGTGTTTTGATGGTCGGTCCTCCAGGTACAGGTAAAACCTTGCTTGCCAAAGCCATTGCCGGTGAAGCGAAAGTGCCATTCTTTAGTATTTCGGGTTCTGACTTCGTGGAAATGTTTGTGGGTGTTGGTGCATCGCGTGTGCGTGACATGTTCGAACAGGCAAAACGTCATGCACCATGTATTATCTTTATTGATGAGATTGATGCAGTCGGTCGTCACCGTGGTTCAGGTACAGGCGGTGGTCACGATGAACGTGAGCAGACGCTGAACCAGATGCTGGTGGAAATGGACGGCTTTGAAGGCAATGAAGGTATTATCGTGATTGCTGCGACGAACCGTGCCGATGTACTGGATAAAGCTTTACTTCGTCCGGGTCGTTTTGACCGTCAGGTTGTGGTTGGCTTGCCAGACATTAAGGGTCGTGAACAAATCCTGAATGTGCATTTGAAAAAACTGCCTTCAGTCACAGGGGTCGATGTTAAAGTACTTGCACGTGGTACACCGGGCTTCTCGGGTGCGCAATTGGCCAACCTAGTGAATGAAGCTGCTTTATTTGCTGCACGCCGTAACAAAAACACTGTCGATATGCATGACTTTGAAGATGCAAAAGACAAGCTTTATATGGGTCCTGAGCGTAAATCGATGGTACTTCGTGATGAAGAGCGTCGTGCGACGGCTTATCATGAAGCAGGTCATGCGATTGTTGCTGAAAGTTTGCCGGGTACAGACCCTGTGCATAAAGTCACCATTATGCCGCGTGGCTGGGCATTGGGCGTGACCTGGCAGCTACCTGAATTTGACCAAACCAGCCATTATAAAGACAAAATGTTGAATGAACTTTCGATTTTGTTTGGTGGTCGTATTGCAGAAGAAGTCTTCATTAACCAAATGTCGACAGGTGCTTCAAATGACTTCGAACGTGCAACTAAAATGGCACGTGCGATGGTGACCAAATACGGTATGTCTGACAAAATGGGCGTCATGGTCTATGAAGAAGATGCACAGCAATCGTTTATGGGTAGTATTGGCAGTCGCAGTATTTCTGAAACGACCCAGTTAGAAGTCGATCGTGAAATCCGTCGTATTCTGGATGAGCAATATAAAGTCGCACGCGATATCTTGGAAAGTAAAAAAGATGTTGCCCATGCGATGGTCAAAGCCTTGATGGAATGGGAAACTATTGATCGTGATCAAATCCGTGACATTATGGAAGGTCGTGAGCCTCAACCGCCAAAAGTCTATGTTGCAGAAAATCCTGTGATTGATGTAACCCCAGATGATGGCCCGTTAACGCCACCGCCATTGCCAGCCAACTAAGTTAAATAAAAAATCACCTTCGGGTGGTTTTTTTATGTCAGTCATTTTTATGATAATTTTCTGAATGCTATATTTAACTCAAAACTAATGGGCAAATGTCTTATCGAGCTTTGCTTTATTGCTCTATCCATAAGACAATATTCGAATTATTGTGAACGAGAATGGAAACATGCAGCTGATGCCTTTACGACCACATGTATGGACATTTGGTGAGTTAAAACTGGACTTATCTCAGCCGCATGTGATGGGAATTCTCAATGTCACCCCCGACTCATTTAGTGATGGTGGTCGGCATAATCAAAAAGAAGATGCAGTTGCACGTGCGCTGGAGATGATGGCTGAAGGTGCGACCGTAATTGATATCGGCGGGGAATCGACCCGTCCGGGTGCCGCTGTGGTAGACGTAGAGGAAGAGATCCGCCGCGTGGTGCCTGTGGTTGAAGCCTTAGCAAAACATGATGTTGTTCTCTCGATTGATACTTCACAACCAGAAGTGATTCGTGCAGCGGTTCAGGCCGGAGCGCATATCTGGAATGACGTCCGTGCGTTGACCCGCCCCAATGCCTTAGTAACGGCCGCTGAATTAAATATTCCGGTAATCATTATGCATATGCGTGGTGAGCCGACCACCATGAACAATCTGGATCAATATGAGGATGTCACTACCGAGGTGATTGGCGAACTATCTCAACGTGTTCAGGATGCCTTGGATGTAGGAGTAAAAGCCGAAAATATCATGATTGATCCGGGGTTTGGTTTTGCCAAGAATGCTCAGCAAAATCTCAAGCTGCTTCAAGAATTTTATAAATTGACAGAAATGGGTTATCCGATTTTATCTGCCTTATCACGTAAACGCTTTATTGGGGCTGTCTTAGATGGCGCAGAACCACAGGCGCGTGCGGTGGGTTCGGCAACAGCACATTTGCTCAGTATTCAGCAGGGCGCCTGTATGGTACGGGCACATGATGTGAAAGCGACAGCGGATGCGATTAGAGTCTGGCAAGCCATGCAGATGGCGTAGACATTGATGGCGGGAGAGTAAGCATCTGGCAATGTTGTTTGGCTTTCAGGCAACAATGTGCTATATAGGCACGCTTAGATTAAATTGTCATCTTTTAGAGTGCCTGTAATGTTTGCAGATTTACTTCTCCCCATGTTCGATGATGCGTATTATCCCGATATTCTGGTTGCTGAAATCAAACAGCACATCGAACATTTTGCCCAAAAAGTCGCTAAATCAACTTTGTCAGATCAAGAAATTTACCAGCTTGCCCATCTGACCGTTGCTGATATTAATGCCATGAAACCGCAGTTTGAAGATCTGGACTCATCTCTGGATGATACCGCTGCAGATTATATTGCTGAAGCCATGATGATGGTGGTGCAAGAGCACGGGTTGTTCGAGATTGAAATGGAGGAGCTGATTACCAACCGTGAATGGTGATCGATAAAACCCTGCTACTGCAGGGTTTTTTATTATCTGTAGAAATAGTCTTTAAAGTTTTTAAAGCGAATCGAGCTGAGTAATTTTTGCTCTTCATGCATGCATTGCTGATAAAGATTCTGGTAATAAGCCTGCAGATTTGACTGGTCCTGAATCGGTTGCGGTGTTTTGGATCTGGACTGTTGGTAGGCCCAAAAGGCCAGCTGCCGCAGTTTTTGCAGTTTGATCTGATCAATCGCACTACAAGAACTTTTAAATAAAGGTTCTAAGGTGACAGCGCCAAAAGAGGAAAGCGCTAAAATGATCATGCTGATGATCACCAGCATATCTGAATGAATTACATACAGATTCAGCAATAAAACCAGAAAAATCGGAATTTGCAGATACAGACAGTTCTGCAAGCGCTGACTATAGGCTTTGGAGCTGAATTGCGCCTGATATTGTGCATAGCAGATATAGGGATAAAGCAGGGCCATTAACATGATCAATGTGACATTAAAGGCGATTGTGGCATTCTTGAAAAAATAATATTCCAGAAGTACTGAGCTGATGCTACAGGCCACGCAGATTAAAAGAGACAGTAAATTAATCGCGATCACAAACTGGAGATTTTGCAGGGCATTAAATTTGAAGCGGCTATAACGCAGCTTCAGGAAAAAAGCGTCTGGATGGCGTAATTGTAATGTGGCGAGATCGAAGTATTTTAATTCTGACATGAGGATTTCGCGCTAAAAGAATAAAATTCAGGCACAAAAAAACCAGCCTAATGCTGGGTTTTCTATTGCACCATTTTAATAAAGATTAAAATGGTGCCCGAGGCCAGACTCGAACTGGCACGCTTTGTGGGCGGGGGATTTTAAATCCCCTGTGTCTACCGATTTCACCACTCGGGCATGTGCGCAATAATAGAGGACGAAATAAAGCTTGGCAAGCACATTTCTAAATGATTGCTTTCTTTTCAAGCAATTCCGTGGCTTCTCTCTAAAAAATTAGCAGATCAATCTGTTTTTAAGGCCCCTTATTAGAAATATTCAAGATGGCTAATCAAAATAATAGAGCACTATGAGTTCTCGTCCAAATAACTGTCGACATCCAGATGCTTGATGGTTTTACAGTATTGATGCTCATGTTTCAGCAGTTGGATATATAACTCGGCATAGTGATTTAATTGCTGTTTTAGTTCGGCATGCTGAGGATGATTGTTTGAACAAAAACGTAATTTTAGTCGAAGCATACAGGTCTGTTTATAAGCCCAGAAGCAGATTCTACGTAATTGTTGCAACTGATAATGTTCAGTATTTTGGCTGTTTTCCCGGAACAAGTTTTCCCGATAAAAACGGATAAAGCCAAAGCTGACTCCAAAAAAGAATAAACTCCACATCAGCAGGCTACTTTGTACAAAAAACAGATTTAAGGTTTGTAGTATAATCACCACAGCCATCTTGATTGGGGTATGGCGTAATAACTGATATAGCGAATAAGAAGAATGCTGAACCTGTTGCAGAATTAAGGTGAGACTCAACATCAGGAACAACAGTATCGCCAAAATGGCATAACTTTGCGCCTGAAATTCGCTCACTTGCACAAAAGATTGCTTTATGACGTCACCGAACATCAAACTGACGGGAATAAAAATCATGGCCGCCAAGACCCAGGGAATCAAAAGCTTGGCTTTATCCCAGATCCCACGGATTTTGATCTGGCTATAGAACAGGTAATTGCCTTTAAATGCAGTCGGATACTGTTGTTGAAGTTGCTGCAGCAACAAAGTCACTTGGGTAGTGGGCATCATCCAGAGATTGATTCAGAAATAGACACAGGCACTATAGTCGATTTGACGCAGAATCACAGGACAAATCCATTTTCAGCGCTTATCATTGCTTTAATCACGAAGATTTTAGTTTTTTAGCCACGAATTATGCGAAAATAGCCGATTCAAGATTTATTTTTTTAAGGACAGTTTATGACTGATCAATCTCCTGAGGCGTTAAGCGACATCGAACTTTTAGACATCCTGCAAAGCATGAAAAAGGATGAACTAAATACTGAGGCGAAAGAAGTGATTCGTCAGGGTGGTAAAGCTGGTCGTCAGGAAGCGCATAAAGAAGCGTTAGTGGCATTGAATCAGTCATTTGAAGACAAATTTGTCGAAGCGGTATCTTTGGCTTTGGGCCTGAATACGGCACAAATCAAAAAAATCCGTTATAAAAAAGACCGCGTCCGTATTTTAAAAGCGCGCGGAATTGATTATATGGCGATTGATGGTGCTGAAACTGCACAGGTACTGTCACAAATTGCCCAAGCAATTGTGCGTGAAGACGCGATTGTTACCCATGACCTGCATAATATTTTCCCATTCTGGAAAGAAGGCTGGCCTATGGTGCAGTTCGACAATGCTTACAAGATTCTAGAAGATGATATCCAGATTCACTATCAAGCTGTTTTAGATGCATTGTTAACAAAGATCTAAGCACCTCAATAGATGTAAAAAAGCACCGTTAGGTGCTTTTTTATGATTGAATTTACTGGTTTGAATAAAACAAACTTAAAATAAAACTGATAGGAACGATAAATAGTCGTCCCCATAAAATCAAAGGTATGGCTAAATACTGTCCCCAACTCATGGTTCGGTCATAATGGCCACGGTGACGCTGGTAACCATAAGGGGTAATGATGCAAGCAAAAATCAATAAAATGATCGCTAAAAACAAAAACAGCGGATTTTGTTGTTGAGCAAAAAAGAAATAGATTAAATACAGTCCTGAATAAAAACTAAAACAAGCCAATAGCGCAGAAATGGACATCACTCTATCCTTATGATTTTTATTTTAAAATAGAAGAAGAATCAGATTATTCTGATTCTTCCTGAATTAATGGATTGATTTCAATGATCCGAGTCACCAGCAACTGGTCAATCTTGAAATGATCGACATCGACGACTTCAAATTTATAACCGGCATGAATGACGGTATCGGCAGGACGCGGAATTTTACGCAGCTTGAACATCATAAAACCAGCCAGTGTTTCGTAATTTTCCTCATCTGGCATTGAGTCGATTTCAAGCGCATGTTTCATGTCTTCAATTGGCGTGCTGCCTTCAATCAACCAGGAATTATTGTCACGCTTAATAATTTGCTGATCGGCTTCAATTGGTGTCACCCAGTCGCCCATCACGGTAATCATAATGTCGGAGAGGGTAATCACTCCAACGACCAGCGCATATTCATTAATGACGACGGCAAATTTTTCCTTGGTCGAGCGAAAACGGTCCAGAACTTCCGATAAAGTTAAAGTATCCGGAATGGTCAGGACATTACGGATGGTATTTTCATTTAACTGTAGCAGCGACTGGTTATTCAGAATCCGTACCAGAATATCTTTGGCATCGACATAACCAATCACACTGTCGATGTCATTGCTACACACCAGAAACTTGGAATAGGGATATTCCGCCAGCTTTTGCCGAATACTTTCTTCTGGTTCATTTAGGGTAAAGAACACCACATTCTCACGGGTAGTCATACTCGAAGGTACATTACGCTCTTCCAGCTCGAATACATTTTCAATGAAATGATGTTCCTGTTTTTGCAGTACGCCAGCCTGTGCACCTGCATCCATCACTGCGGAAATATCATCAAAGGTAATATTATCATCACGAATGGTATTCACTTTAAACAGACGGAACAGCATGTTGGCAATAACATTAATGAGCCAGGCCAAAGGCTTACAGACTTTAATGAAAATCTGAATGGGTTCAATGACCGAGACTGCGATCTTTTCTGGCGCAATCATGGCCAGACGTTTCGGCATCAAGTCTGCAAATAAAATAAATAAAGAAGTGACGACAGTGAAGGAAAGTGCAAAGCTAATATTTTCAGCCCAAGGACCCTGGTAAAAGCGGGAAACAAAATTAAAAATATAAGGACGGAAGGCTCCTTCACCTAAAATACCGCCAAGAATGGCGACTGCATTTAAACCGATTTGAGAGGCTGCAAAGAAGTCAGCAGAATTTTCTTGTAGATCTAAAACTTTTTGAGCGCGATGTTCACCCGATTCAGCCAGAATTTTCAGTTTGACTTTACGGGCACCTGCGAGGGCGATTTCTGTTAAAGATAAAAAACCGGCCCCCGCGATGAGTATTAAGATAATCACGATATTTTGTAAGAGGCTCACAAATCCACCTGTGGATGAATAGTATCTTGGGATATTTTTAACACAAAAAAAGGCTTGAGGTGTAAAAACTACCTCTCAAGCCTTCAAAGTATAATCTTAAAAAATAAGAATTTAGAAGAATTTGAGTTTAATAGTGTGAAAATTGAGAATTATTGCTCAGGAATTCACGATTTTCTTCCTCAATCATTTGACGCGCAACATACAAAATCAGCTGACGTAACCAGCGATGTGCAGGGTGATGATGCAATAGAGGGCACCATGCCATTTTGAGTTCAAATTCGGGAATATAAAACGGAGGGTCTTTGAGAATTAAATTGTAATTCTTGGCTTGCAGGCGTGCGATACGTGAAGGCAGTGTTGCTACCAGATCCACATTTGAGGCCAATAAACCCGGCATTTGATAATGACGGGTAAAGACCGAGATTTTACGTTTCTGGCCAATACGTTCCAAAGCCTGATCGATCCAGCCTAAACCGGCCTGTTTCTCCGGGTTGACCCCGAAGCCCACACCCATACCGGTTTTAGAGACCCAGATATGCTGTGCATCCAGATAGCTTTTTAAGTTCAGGTTGGTTGCAGCCGGGTGTTTATTGTTTAATAAACAGGAAAAACTGTCACGCCAGACCAGAACCTGATGAAAACTTTGCGGTATTTCATTAAAACGGTTAATCGCCAGATCAACTTTGCCTTGTTCCATGTCGCGATAAGACACATCACTCGGGGTTAGAAAGTCCAAGACCACGTTCGGTGCTTCTGAACGTAAGGCTTTGACCAGCCGAGGAACCAGTGTCGCTTCGGCATAATCCGAGGTCATAATCCGGAAGACACGATTTGACGTATAAGGACGGAACTCGGTACGCGGTTCCAGAATCATGGACAAGTCAGCCAGCGCATCCCGGATACGTGGCTGTAACTCAAGTGCACGTTCTGTGGGTGTCATGCCTTCAGAAGAACGGATCAGGAGAGGATCATTAAATAAATTGCGTAATCGGCGTAAAATATTACTCATGGCAGGCTGGGTAACGCCCAATTGTTCGGCTGCACGGGTGACATTTTTTTCGCGAAGAAGTACATCAAGATAAATTAATAGATTGAGATCGACCCGCTCCAGATTCATAAAAGAAATACCGAGAATAAATACAAGAAATTATGCTGATTATGCCATAACTGCCGGGCTTTGTGTAAAGCGCCGATGAAAAAAAGCCATGATAAAGCAGATAAAATCTAGGGAATTTATGCAGGTTTAAGCTGAATAATTAACGATTTTATTCGACTGAGTAGAAGCACGGGCTAAGCAAAGATTCAGTATTTTCATGTATGCAGATCAACAGCTCCATAACCAAGCTTTAAACTTTAAAAATACAGGTGTGAGTGCGTGAATAATTGCGTGAAAAGTATGCTATCTTGATAAATGCTTCAGCCTAAGAAATAATTCAAAATCATGATTATTTTTTAATAAAAGTGGATTTGAGCCAAGCCCAGACTTAAGTCTAATGAAGTATTTTTAAGCAGTATGAGTGAAAAACGATCAGTTTTATTTTAGTAAAATATAAAATAAAACAATATCTTATTTTAACATCACAGGATTATACTAAGACTTTCATCTACTCATTTTTTAAATAAATACTGAAGATTCTTGCAGACTATTGGATTAATTTTCATAAGCCCACTAATCTTTAGCTATCCCAACGGACCGGCGAAAATCTAAACAAGTTACTGAGGGTGTGATTTGAACGGTTCGTTGCAGAAAAATCCTAATATTATTACAGGAAAATATCATGACTACATACCAAACAGCGATTGATGCAATCCGCGAATTGAAAGCGAAATTCGGTAACACTTGGGCAGACATCAGTCCTGAAGATGCTGCGCGTATGCAAATCCAAAACCGTTTCAAAACTGGTTTAGACATTGCGAAATATACCGCGGCAATTATGCGTCGTGATATGGCTGCTTATGATGCAGACTCTAGCAAATACACTCAATCATTAGGTTGCTGGCATGGTTTCATCGCACAACAAAAAATGATTGCGAACAAAAAATACTTCGGTACGACTGAACGTCGCTACATTTACCTTTCTGGTTGGATGGTTGCAGCACTTCGTTCAGAATTTGGTCCACTTCCTGACCAATCTATGCACGAAAAAACTTCTGTTCCTGCATTGATCGAAGAAATCTACACATTCTTACGTCAAGCTGACGCGAAAGAATTGAACGACTTGTTCCGTGCACTTAAAAAAGCACAAGAAGCAGGCGATACTGCTAAAGCAGCTGAATTGACTTCACAAATCGACAACTTCCAGACTCACGTTGTGCCAATTATTGCGGACATCGATGCGGGTTTCGGTAACGAAGAAGCGACTTATCTTTTAGCTAAGAAAATGATCGAAGCGGGTGCATGTGCACTACAAATCGAAAACCAGGTGTCTGACGCGAAACAATGTGGTCACCAAGCTGGTAAAGTAACTGTGCCACACGAAGACTTCATCGCGAAAATCCACGCACTTCGCTATGCATTCCTTGAAATGGGTCTTGACGACGGTATCATCGTTGCACGTACTGACTCTGAAGGCGCTGACCTGACTCAAAAAATCCCAGTGGTTAAAGAGCCAGGCGACATCGCTTCTCAATATATCAGCTACTTGGAAACATCTGAAATTGATATCGCTGATGCACAAGAAGATGAAATCCTGATCAAACGTGATGGCAAACTTCACCGTCCTAAACGTCTTGCTTCTGGCTTGTACCAGTTCCGTGAAGGCACGCAAATTGACCGCGTTGTACTTGACTGTGTAACCAGCTTGCAAAATGGTGCGGATCTTCTTTGGATCGAAACTGCGACACCAAACGTTGCTGAAATCGCTCACATGGTAAACCGTGTGAAAGAAACAGTTCCAAATGCGAAACTTGTATACAACAACTCACCTTCATTCAACTGGACGCTTAACTTCCGTCAACAAGCGTATGACCGTTGGGTTGCTGAAGGTAAAGACGTTTCTGCTTACGACCGTGCTAAGTTAATGAGCGCTGAGTACGATGCAACTGAACTGGCTGCTGAAGCTGACGAAAAAGTTCGTACCTTCCAAGCAGATGCTGCGCGTGAAGCGGGTGTGTTCCATCACTTGATCACACTTCCGACTTACCACACAGCTGCACTTTCTACGCATGAACTTGCTCAAGGTTACTTCGGTTCTGAAGGCATGTTGGCTTATGTTGCTGGCGTACAACGTAAAGAAATCCGCGGCGGTATCGCATGTGTTAAACACCAGGCAATGGCTGGTTCTGACATCGGTGATGACCACAAAGAAATCTTCGCTGGTGACAATGCATTGAAAGCTGGTGATGACGCTAAAAACACAATGAACCAGTTCAGTGCTTAATCTGCTGAATTGATTCACCAAAAAACCCTGCATCTGCAGGGTTTTTTATTTGGAAAAATGCTATTAATAAATAGGAAATGGCAACCTCAAGAAAGTATTCAAGTAAGATCATCCATAATTTCTCCATGATTGGTTTTTATCACAGTTATTATGTGTTTAATTCTTGCATTTTACTGCTATGTCACTGAATACTTAGATATAGCTTGCTCGTATTTGGTCTAAATTCATCCCTATTTAATTAAAAAGTGACTCGGACTTATGCTGTCTAAATTTTTTATCCACCGCCCGATCTTTGCTGGGGTATTGGCGATTGTCGTGATGGCGATTGGCCTGTTCGCAGTGATGAACCTGCCAGTGGAACGTTATCCGGATATTGCCCCGCCACGGATAACGGTGGCAGCAACCTATAGTGGCGCTTCTGCGGAAACTGTGGAAGAAAGCGTGACCCAGGTGCTGGAGCAGCAGATTAAAGGGATTGACCATTTACTGTATTTTAGTTCGAGTAGTGATTCTTCAGGGCGCAGCCGGGTCAGCATCAGCTTTGAAAATGGTACCGACCCCGATACAGCACAGGTTCAGGTACAAAATGCGATTAATGGGGTATTGAACCGTTTACCGGAAGATGTCCAACGCCAGGGCGTTAACGTGTTTAAATCTCTCGGCGATACCCATATGGTGATCAGCCTGTATGATGAGTCCGGCCGCAGTAACAATATTGAACTTTCTGATTACTTGATGACACATCTGGAGCAGGACATTTCCCGGATTGAAGGCATTGGTGAAGTCGATGTTTTTGGTTCTCAATATGCGATGCGGATCTGGCTGGATCCAGGAAAACTCAAACAGTATAAGCTGATGCCAAGCGATGTTCGTGCCGCCATTGAAGCTCAGAATACTCAGGTGGCTGCGGGCGCGATTGGGGATTTGCCGGCAGTGGATGAACAATACCTGAATGCTAAAGTCACCTCGGGTTCCCGTCTAAAAACCGTTGAAGAATTCCAGAATATTATTGTCAAATCGGATCGTGCCGGTAGTTTTATTTATTTAAAAGATATTGCACGGGTCGAACTTGGTGCTGAAAGTTATCAGTCTTATAGCACCAATAATGGTTATCCTTCGGCAGGTCTTGGAATTTCTCTGGCCTCAGGTGCCAATGCCATTGCCACCTCAAACTTGATTAAAGCTGAAGTTGCCCGTATTTCCCAGCAATTACCCGAAGGCTATAAAATTGCCTACCCACGAGACAATACACCCTTTGTACAAGAGTCGATTAAAGAGGTGGTCAAAACCCTGATCGAAGCGATCATTCTGGTTATCATGGTGATGTTCATTTTCTTGCAGAACTGGCGTGCTACTTTGATTCCTACCGTAACGGTGCCGGTGGTGATTTTGGGAACCATGGCGGTGCTTTATGCACTGGGCATGAGTATCAATACCTTAACTTTATTCGCTTTGGTTCTGGCTATTGGACTATTGGTTGATGATGCGATTGTGGTGGTAGAAAACGTGGAACGGCTGATGCATGAACAGCATTTGTCTGCCAAAGAGGCGGCGTTAGAGTCCATGCAGGAAATTAGTGGGGCATTGGTCGGAATTACCTTAGTTCTAACCGCAGTCTTTATTCCGATGGCGTTCTTTGGCGGTTCTACCGGGGTGATCTACCGACAGTTCTCCATCACTTTGGTTGCGGCCATGTCCTTATCCTTATTGGTGGCCTTGATTCTAACCCCAGCACTGTGTGCACTCATTCTGAAACCGAATCCAAAACCGGCAAAATGGGCGGCATGGTTTAACCAGAAGCTGGATCATTTAAAGTATCGTTATCTGCATCTTTCCAAAGTCACGATTCAGCATCAGGTCATTTGTTTACTGCTTTTTGCCGGCTTGATCTGTGTCTTTGCACTGTTTTACCGTGCTTTGCCAACCAGTTTTTTGCCGAGTGAAGATCAGGGGATTTTAAGCCTGCAAATCAAAGTGCAGGAAGGTGCTCCGATGAAAAATACCATTCAGGTCGGAGAAGAGGTTCGTAAATATTTTCTGGATCAGGAACAGGCCAATGTCAGTCTGGTGATGATTCGTTATGGCCGCAATTTCTCGGGAACTGGCCAGAATCTGGCCACCGGTTTTGTGGCATTAAAACACTGGAATGAACGTTCCGGTCAGGACAATACCGCATCCGCGATTCGTGAACGGGCTTTGAAGCATTTTCAAAGTAACCCTAATGCACAAATCAATGTATCCATGCCAGCGTCAGTCAATGGTCTGGGACAAACCGATGGTCTGGATTTCTGGATTCGGGATATCAATGGTAATGGCCGGCAGTATCTGGAACAGCAATTTCAGGCACTGGAAGCTCAGGCTGGCAATTATGCAAGCTTTGAAAATCTGGGTAAACGTTCTAATCCTGAAAAAGCCGAACTACGCGTCAATATTGACCAAAAACAGGCCATGGCCAATGGTCTGACCCAAACGGCAATTAACAGCACCTTATCTAGCGCTTGGGGTGGCAGTTATATCAATGACTTTATTGATCGCGGCCGGATTAAACGGGTGATCATGCAGGGCGATGCCGAATTTCGTTCCAAGCCGGAAGATCTGGCACAATGGCATGTCCGCAATGACCAGAATCAAATGGTGCCTTTTAGTAACTTCTCGCAAGTGGACTGGAGTGGTGGTCCGGAAGTGGTCAACCGTTTCATGGGCTATACCGCACTACAGATGGAAGCAGATCGGGCTCAAGGCAGCAGCTCCGGTCAGGCCATGCAGGATGTAGAGGCGCTGATTGCTGAACAGGACGGTGTAGATGTGGTCTGGAGCGGTTTATCCTTTGAAGAAAAACAGTCCAATAATCAGGCCATCTGGCTGTATCTGATTTCGATAGGTTTTATTTTCCTGTGTCTGGCCGCATTGTATGAAAGCTGGAGTATTCCAACGGCGGTAATGTCAGCAATTCCTCTTGGTATTGGCGGCAATATTATTTTCAGTTATTTGGCTGGCTTCCCGAATGATATCTATTTCCAGATTGCCTTGCTGACCACCATTGGCTTGTCCTGTAAGAATGCCATTCTGATTGTGGAATTTGCTTCGCTGGCACAGCAACAGGGAAAATCGGTGGTGGAGGCAGCATTGGAAGGTGCTTCCCTGCGTCTGCGTCCGATCCTGATGACTTCCTTGGCTTTTGGCGCCGGAATTTTACCTTTGGTCTTTGCCACGGGAGCAGGTGCGGTAAGCCGTCAGGAAATTGGTGTCAGTGTATTCGGCGGCGTAATTTTTGGAACCGTGCTGGTGCTAATTTTTATTCCCTTTATGTATGTGATGATTCGAAGTTTAATGGCTAAAAAAGAACCGGTTGATTCATGATCGTGCGCTCAGAAAAACAATCCATAGCCTGACTCAATCCGGCTGTGATGATTTAGATGCACTGAGAGCAGGGGTAATGTTCGGAGAATGATGCTAAAATCCACACCTTTGCGCTTATAACCATGGACTGCCTATGCCGAAAATTTCAGAAAAAATACAGCATATTCAACAACAGATCCGTTCTGAACACCATGCTATGGCGATTGGCTTATTAAATGAGCTGAATGTCGCCGATCAGGCCAGTATTTTAAAAGGTTTGAAGTTAGAAGAACAGATCCGGATTTTTCAGGAACTCAAAGAACCGAGCCGGGTATTCGAGTTTATGCCACTCAGCCAACAAGTCAGTCTGGCTGAGCAATTACCGGTCGCACAGATTATTGCGATTTTAAATGCGCTCGATTCGGACAACTTTGTCGATGTTTATAAACGATGTTCTCCACAGCTGCAGCAGCAGCTCATGGCAAAATTGTCCGAAGCGAGTCGGCAAACCCTAAAAGATCTGGCGATTTATCCTGAAGGGACTGCTGGTGCGCTGATGAGCTCCAGTTTTGTTTCTTTGCATCAGGATCTGTCGATTCATGACGCTATCCAAATGTTGCGTGTGGTGGCCGCAGATCAGGAAACCCTGTATCTGATTTATATTGTTGATGAGCAGGACCAGCTGATCGGGGTAGTCTCTTTAAGGCAGATGATTCAGGCCAGTCCTGAAACCAGCATTGCCGAGATCATGCAAAGAGATGTGATTTACGCCAAGATTGGGGATGACCAAGAAGACGTCGCAAAAACTTTAACCTATTATGATTTTATGGCTTTGCCGATTGTCGATGAGCATAAAAAAATTCTTGGAATTGTCACTTATGATGATGCCATGGACATCATGGAAGCCGAAACCACCGAGGATATTTTAAAGTCAGGGGCGGTTGAGCCCTTAACTGAGTTAAGTTTAAAAACTGCGCCTATTTTTACATTGTACCAGAAGCGCGTATCTTGGCTGGTGATTCTGGTCTTTGGCAGTCTATTGTCCGGCATTGGCATTGCACATTATGAAGAGACCATTGCCGCGCATATTGTTCTGGTTTTTTTTCTGCCATTGCTGGTGGGCAGTGGTGGTAATGCCGGCTCGCAGTCGGCGACCTTGATGGTGCGTGCTTTGGCCACCGGTGATATAGAGTTTAGAGACTGGTTTAGCCTGCTCAGCCGGGAAACCTTGGTGGCGTTGTGTCTGGGTGGCACCATGGCACTGGCTGTCTCGGTGTTGGGTTATGTCCGAGGGGATATCATGGTGGCTGTGGTTCTGGCGATCAGTATGCTCGGCATTGTGCTGATGGGCTGCCTGATCGGCATGAGTCTGCCTTTTATTCTGAACAAGTTTAAGATGGATCCGGCCAGTGCCTCTGCACCTTTGGTGACCTCTATTTGTGATGCCACCGGTGTGATTATTTATCTATTTGTTGCTTCCAAATTATTGTTTTAATTCACAGATTGCTACAACTTTGGTCTCAAAATAATTTATGCTGATGAAAGTCAGCCCTATTTTTGGAATCACATATGCCTGAGCCTGGACAAAAAACAAAACTGAGTCAACAAGAGGTCATTCGTCTGGAACGTGATCTGGCCAAGTTTGCCAACATGATGGATTCAGTGGTACGTATTCCATTTACCAAGCAAGGGGTAGGGGCAGATGCCGCGCTGAGTACGATTCCGGTCGCTGGAGATATCGCCGGTTTTGTATTGACCTGTTATGCCATTCATAAGGCCAAACAGATTGGGGTGCCGAGTGCCAAGCTGAATCCGGTCATGAAACTGGCGGTGATGGATGCGGTGGTTGGATTTATTCCAGTGGCAGGTACCATTTTTGATATTTTTATTCGTCCCAGTCGCAAGGCGCTTGATGTGGTGCATGTTCATATTCGCGAAGAATATCAGATTCACAGTGATCGACATGTGGTACACCCTTTTTTGCATGAAAGCCTGGAACGCAAACAGCAGCAATCTGCATTTTGGCGCAATCCCGTAGTGGCCTGGATCTGGATTCATATCCCGGATATTTTAGGCACCTTGTTCCTAATTCTATTTGTTTTTGCGATTGGGTGGGGTGCGATGGCGTTGTATCAGTGGATCAGCGCATAAAGCCCTATATAAATAATGAATAATTGAATCCAATAAAAAAGCCTGCAAGTGCAGGCTTTTTTCAATCAATGAATAGTATTACTTAAGCACAATCAAGCTGTTGTAGTGCAGCAACACGTTGTTCGATGCTTGGATGCGTCTGGAACAAGGCAGCAAGGCTAAAGCCTTCTTCTTTACCCGCAGAAATCGCAAATGCTTTCATTTCTTTCGGCATGGCATCTGGCATTTCAGACTCTGCCTGTAAGCGCAATAATGCTGAAATCATAGCCTGTTTACCTGCCAAGCGCGCACCTGCTTCATCGGCACGATACTCACGCTGACGGGAGAACCACATCACAATCGACGACGCCAGAATACCGAATACGATATCCAGTACGATGGTAATTACAAAATAGGCAATACCCGGTGCTTCACCTTCTTCACGACCAAAAACGTTACGGTCAATAAAATCACCCGCGACACGTGCGAAGAACATGACGAAGGCGTTCACAACACCCTGAATCAGTGCCAGAGTGACCATATCACCATTGGCGACGTGACCAATCTCATGCGCCAATACTGCACGAAGCTCGTCTTTGTTCATACGCTCAAGCAGACCAGTCGATACGGCTACTAAAGCATCGTTTTTATTCCAGCCAGTGGCAAAGGCATTGGATTGATAAGATGGGAAAATACCCACTTCCGGCATTTTAATGCCTGCACGCTGAGAAAGTTGTGCAACTTCATGGAGCAACCAGGCTTCAGCTTGGTTACGAGGTGCATTCGGGTCAATCAGTTCAGTACCCGTGGTCTTTTTCGCCATCCATTTAGACATGAACAGGGAAATCATTGAGCCAACCATACCGAACACGAAACAGATGACCAACAGGTTGCCTAGATTCAAGCCACCTGCGCCATGGTAACTACCGACACCGAAGAGTGACAAGATAATGCCAGCTACAACCAGTACCGCGAGGTTGGTTAGCAAGAACAAACCAATCCGCATCATTGAGAAATCCTCTTATTACAGAAAAATAATCTGATTATTGAATGTAAATCATTGAAATCAATATGAGGTGAAATCGATAAGATTTCAAGAAAAAAATAGCAATTCGCTACAAAAAGACAGTATGTTTTTTGTCCATATTGAAAGATAGGTCTTTAAAAAAAAAAGCTGTTTCAAAATTAATCACTTAAATATATTTTTGCAGATGCTGTCGCATTGGCATTGGCATAAGAACCCATCGGTGCATCAGTGAAGCTACCATCTGCTCGTGCAATGATCTGACGCTGATATTTTGCCGCCTGAACATTGGACGCCGTCGTGGTTTCAGTTGAATAATTGGCAGAGCTGGCAATGACACGACCAGTATCAGAGGAAGCGGTATATGTACCACTGGTGCTGCCCAGTCCCTGTGCGTACAAGTTCTGATAACGGCTGCTGACACGGCGGACATAGTCCTGAGTTTCACGAAAAGGTGGCACCCCCTTATATTTGGCCACATTGCCTTCGCCGGCATTATAACCTGCCAGTGCCAAGGTGGTATTGCCATTAAAGCGTTTCAATAACCAGGCCAGATATTTGGCCCCGGCCATAATATTCTGCTGCGGGTCATAGGCATTGCTGACATTAAAACGACGTGCTGTCGCCGGCATGAGTTGCATCAGGCCTTGTGCACCGACTGGAGAGCGAGCCTGTACATTAAAACCGGACTCGGTATGCATCACGGCTTTGATCAGGCCTTCAGAGACACCATAGGTTTGCGCTGCCTGGCGAATAATCGAATCATAAGCATTTTTATTTCTACTATAGCTCGGCAAGACCGAAGCTTCACTGGAACCCCAATTGCTATAACTATGAATATTACTGTCTGGATAATAGGTCTTCTTTTCAACCTGAAGATGATTATAGCGACTTTTCTTATTGGTTAATAAGGTGCTGCCATTGCTATCGCGCAACTGATAAATGGTTTGACCGGCATAGACCAACTGGCAACAACTCGCCAATAGCACAGCACTGATCCCATGACACCCCAAAACACGCAAATTTATTTTCATTGTTTATATTAGGTAAACACAATCGAGAAAAATTTAATGATGAGTTTAACAAAAAATTACGGAATGGAAAGACTTGTACGCTGCATTTATAAACGAGTTTGTAAGTGCAAGCCATTTTTTACATTTTAGAGTTAGAAAAAAAAATATGATTTAATTTAAAACCTTAGGGTTGACAGGTTTAACTAGTTGATTTTTATTAATAATTAAATTGGTTAAAAAGTGATCAATTTAAAGAAAAGCCTTATCTTTTGAGACGAAGAACTTGTCAAGTGCGTTTCAATCCACAAAGTTATCCACAGCTTTTGTGGACAACTGTGGAAAAGTCCAAAAACTAGGCATCTTGCTGATTAATTGAACTGAAACGTTCAATATATCAATCTAAATAAAACATGAAAATGAAACTAATATGACATTTGCATGAAAATAAATTCTTTTGATGCGATGCGGGCCTGAATCGGCTAAAATTGCGCGGTATTTTTATTTATGGGTGAATCTCGTCTATGTACTCGCCAGTTGAGTCCGAACAAGGATTTAATTTCAAACCTGAACTGCCAACAAGCTCAGCCTACTATCGTTTGTTGAAGAAGCTGCGTCGCCAGGTCGGACATGCCATTCGTGACTTCAAAATGATTGAAGAAGGCGATAAGGTCATGGTGTGTATTTCAGGTGGTAAAGACAGTTACACCCTGTTAGATATCATGTTGCAGTTCAAGCGTATCGCACCGATCAACTTTGATGTCGTGGCGGTGAATCTGGATCAGAAACAGCCAGGCTTCCCGGAAGATGTATTACCACGTTATTTAGAAGAAAATAACATTCCGTATTACATTCTGGAAAAAGACACCTACAGCATCACCAAAAAGTTGACCCCGGAAGGTAAGACTTATTGCGCCGTCTGTTCGCGTCTGCGCCGTGGCTCTTTGTATGGCTTTGCCCAGGAAATTGGTGCGACCAAGGTTGCGCTGGGGCATCACCGTGATGATATTCTGGCGACCTTCTTCCTGAACCTGTTCCATGGCGGCAGCTTGAAGGCCATGCCACCAAAACTGTTGTCTTCTGACAAAAAGAACATTCTGATTCGTCCACTGGCTTATGTGGAAGAAAAAGACATCATCAAATATGCAGAAATGCGTCAATTTCCAATTATTCCATGTAATTTATGTGGCTCTCAGGCGAACCTGCAGCGCGCAATTATCAATGACATGTTACGTGATTGGGATAAGGCACATCCAAAACGTCTGCACAGTATTTTTGGTGCATTGCAAAATGTCTCGCCATCACAGCTGGTCGATCGTGAATTGTTTGACTTTGAAGTGCTGGACAGCCAGCGCGAATTTGACTTCAAAGACAGCTGTTCGACTGAAGAAGCGCTGGAAGGCGAGAAACGCCGGATTAATATGGTCAATCTGGGCTTTGCCGCAGAATAATTTCAGTACGCAGATATCAGCCTTCGGGTTGATGTCTGTATGAAAAACAAATAAAAATAGAACTACAAAAATTGAACGACGCGTACAAAATTCGTTAGCCTTTGCGCTAATGATCATGATATAACAAAGCACGAGCATAATAGCTTCAACATGATGTCGTCTGGATAGTCGACACAAATGAACAAATAATTTGAGGAAAGATCATGCCTGCTTTTTTAACTGATGATTGGTTTTCAACTGTAGAAACACTTACTGTGCAAGCTGGTGATTTAAACTTGCCACCAGCTTTGGCGAACCTGGCGATTAATTTGGTTGTAGCGGACACTACAGGTAATACTGAACTATCTTTAGATGGTGGAGCAATTAAAAAAGGTTTGTCTTCAAATGCCAAAACGACTTTGAATATGGACGGCGAAACGTTACGTAAAGTTTTTCTGGAGTTTGATATGGCCGCAGCCATGCAGGCATTTATGACCGGTAAAATCAAAGTACAGGGTGATATGTCTCAATTGATGGCACTTCAAACTGCCAAACCGAGTCAGGAACAAAAAGATCTATTCAAGAAAGTACTTGAAAATACGACAGCTTAATTTTGCTGAACATCAGCTGAAATGAGCACAAAAAAAGCTTACCCTTGAGGTAAGCTTTTTTTATCGCTGGATAGAATAAAATCCAGCTCATCAGACCTTAGATATTCACCAATTGTGGTGTGGTCTTGATGTGTTCCAAATAAGCACGAATACGGGTTACATATTGTACTGCCTGACGATAGCGGCCGTTATTGGCTTTATTCTGATCCAGATAGGCATAGAGGTTGACCCAGTTATTTGGATTCTTGCCTTGTGACTGAATGCGTTTTTGTAACTGATTCACTGCACCTGGGCCCATATTATAAGCGACCAGTGCAAACCAGTTGCGATCCGGATAAGGAATATGCTCATAGCGGCTCAGCATTTGATCATAATACTTGGCACCACCCTGAATGCTTTGGGCTGGATCGGTACGATTGCTCACACCCATTGCTTTAGCAGTGCTATTGGTCAGCATCATCAAACCGCGAACACCTGTCGGAGAGACTGAGTTCGGTTTCAGATAAGATTCCTGATAACCAATGGCAGCTAATAAATGCCAATCCAGATCATATTGCTGCGCTGTCTGTTTAAAGCTTGCTTTATAGATCGGTAACCGGTTGCTCAAATCACGTTGAATGGCTGTCCAAGATTCCTCTTTCACCACATTCTGATTATAAAATGAAGCAAGCTGCTTGATGGCACCACTTTGTTTGCCTTTACAGATAAAAGCACTAGCAGTCTGGCTCAAGGGATCTGTGGCAGATTTAAATACCAGATTTAAATTGGTATTCAAGCCATTACTCACCAAAATAGACTGATCACCACAGGTGGCGGAGAATGAAGTCAGGCGCTTATTTTCAATTTCACCTAAATCGGTGGTGGTCATGGCCAGATTGGCTTTGCCCTGAGCAACCCATTGCAGTGCAGTGGCATTATTCGGGACAATTTTAAAATCCAGTTTCACATTCAGACTGTTGGCATAGTTGCGCACCAGGTCATAACCGAAGCCATGCAGATGTTGTCCATCCTGAAATACGGTGGTCGGATTTTCGACTGCAACCACGGTCAGCTTATTGCTATTGACCACATGATCAAACTGAAGTGTGGTCTTACTTGCATTGATACTGTGAAAGGGAATAAATGCAGTGCTCAGTACAAGTGCTTTCAAAGGGAGAGAAGAAATTACAGATCGTAGGCAAAGCCTCGACCCAGTGGATGAACTACTGTGCATGTTGTCTCCGCTACAAGTAATTTATGCCCTAAAAATCACAGCCAACATAGCCAGAAATTTTAACAGTTTGATAAATTCAATAAGGGTTGGGCAGTCATGACGTCATTCAAAATGACAAGAGATTTACGCATCATTATGTAGAAAAACTACATAGATTAAAAAGTAAGCATTTCCGGAAGTAGGTGGCATATTAATGATCTAAAAAACGATTGTCAAATTTTGTACACAAATTATTATTAAAAATAATTTTAAGATACTGAAATATAATGTGATTTTTTTTTGAATTTTTTCATTGTTTTGAAATGGTAAATAAAATAAGCTGTTTGTAAGTTAATACACTGAAAATTTGATCAGCACGACGTATGAAATCCAACTTAATCACCCGTGGTGGACACGATAAATTGGTGGCAGAACTTAAGAATCTCTGGCATGAAGAGCGTCCGGAAATCACCAGAAAAGTGAACTGGGCAGCGAGTCTCGGCGACCGTTCGGAAAATGCCGATTACCAATATAACAAGCAAATTTTGCGTAAGATTGACCGCCGGGTCAGATACCTAGGCAAGCGTCTTGAAGAGCTAAAAATCATCGATTTTTCTCCAGAGCAGGAAGGCAAGGTCTATTTTGGAGCTTGGGTCGAGATTGAAAATGAAGAAGGCGAGCAGAAAAATTTACGTATTGTTGGAGTCGATGAAATTTATGATCATCATCCGCAGCATATCTCGATCAGTTCGCCCATGGCACGTGCGTTGTTGGGCAAGCAGGTAGATGATGAGGCTGAAGTGCTGACACCTTCTGGAAAGAAACGCTGGTTCATCAATTCAATTCGTTATGAAAAACCAGAAAATTCAGCAAATTAATGGAATTGATTTTATTTTGTGCAATTGATGCAGTGAAAGCATGAAAATATTTGCCAAGCGTGATTTTTGTTTATATCATGTCGGCCATGGAAGCGTGGCAGAGCGGTTTAATGCACCGGTCTTGAAAACCGACGAGGGTGTGAGTCCTCCGTGAGTTCGAATCTCACCGCTTCCGCCAAATTCTAAAAACCCAGTCAATTGACTGGGTTTTTTTATGCCTTTATTTTTATATTCATTATCAAGCTAATTCTGATTCATGTCGTTGCTTTATCTTGAATTAAATAGCTCTTGGCATCGTTTAAGTATTAACTTCTTTAAATAAAAATACATTTCAGCTTTTGTTTCGACTGATTTTTAACTGAATGAACAGCTTTTGCTAAAAGTTTTGCTAAATTTTATTGCCAAAAATCCGATTTATTTATATGATGGCGGCCAAGGAAGCGTGGCAGAGCGGTTTAATGCACCGGTCTTGAAAACCGACGAGGGTGTGAGTCCTCCGTGAGTTCGAATCTCACCGCTTCCGCCAAATTCTAAAAACCCCAGTCGAAAGATTGGGGTTTTTCTTTTTAGGCAGCAATGATTCAATACTTTATTCATCAATAACCAGCTCATAGCTTAAAACTTGAAAAATGGACGCATGTGCCAAATATAGAGTCAGAGACATCAACGCGCTATCATATGCCCAAGCATCATATGGATCTCATTATGAAAATTGTCGCAGATGAAAATCTGGCATTTACCGATTATTTCTTTTCTGAATTTGCAGACATTCGTCATTGTCCAGGCCGTAGCTTAATGGCACAGGATGTTCAGGATGCAGATGCATTATTGGTACGCTCAGTGACTCAGGTCAATGAAGCACTGCTACAGAATAGTTCGATCAAGTTTGTAGGCAGTGCCACTATTGGTACAGATCATCTGGATATTGCTGCATTGGAACAGCATGGGATTCAGTGGAGCAATGCAGCCGGCTGTAATGCACAAGCTGTGGCTGAATATGTCATTACCGCATTACTGCATGTACGTCCTGAGTTAGTAGATGCCAATGCAACATTTAGCCTGGGTATAGTCGGTTTGGGTAATGTTGGAACCCGTCTGGCTTATATGGCAAAACTTTTGGGCTGGCGCGTGATTGGCTATGATCCTTTGGTTCAAAGAACGCAGGTTGATCAAGTTGAATTTAATGAATTGTTGCAGCAAGCAGATGCGATTTCGATTCATGTCCCTTTAACTCAAACGGGTCTTTATCCAACTTACCATTTATTCAATACGGCTACATTGGCGCAAATGCAGCCTGATGCAATTCTGATTAATTCTGCACGTGGGCCAGTGATTGAAGAGGCCGCCCTGATCCAGGATCTTAAAGCGACACAACGAACCGTGATTTTAGATGTTTTTGAACACGAGCCGGTTATTTCAGCAGAGCTTCTGGATCTGCTGACGCTGGTGACGCCGCATATTGCCGGTTATAGCCTGGAAGGCAAGGCGCGTGGTACTCAAATGATCTATGACGCTTTCTGTCAAACTTTTGCTTTTGCAGCACATAAACAGTTCGAAACCCAGCTTCCGGTCTGCGAGCAGTTTTTCCAAAATCAGGATTTAAAAATGGTGCTAAAGCAATATTTAACGCAAATTTATGATATTGCCCGTGATGATCAAAATCTGCGTGCTTGTGTCAAGGATGGCAAAGTGGATCAGCAGGCTTTTGATCATTTAAGAAAAACCTATCCGCTGCGTCGTGAATGGGCTGCACATGGTGGGCCAAAAGCATGAATAGCACTTATCAGCCGACGTGTGACCTGAATGCCATGCGTGCACGTGCCACCTTATATGCACAAATCCGTCATTTTTTTGCTGAGCGGGATGTATTAGAAGTCGAAACACCAATTTTATCTCAAGCCGGTGTGACCGATGTGCATTTGGCTTCAGTACAGGCGCAGCGTCATGTACTGGCTAAAGCACATACGCATTATTTACAGACCTCACCTGAATTTGCCATGAAGCGTTTATTGGCCAGTGGCAGCGGGCCTATTTACCAGATTTGTAAAGTCTTCCGTGATGATGAGCATGGGCGTAAGCACAATAGCGAATTTACCATGCTGGAATGGTATCGTCCGGACTTTAGCTTAAAAGATTTGATGTTCGAAGTAGCCGATCTGCTTAATGTGACGCTTAAAGCACGTTTTGCTGAAATCCGTCCAACCATTTTGAGCTATAAACATGCCTTTATGGATCGTCTGGATATTAATCCATTGCAAGCGACCTTGCAGGAACTGAAAGACTGCTGTCGCCGTGTCGGTCTAAATCTGGATTTGGGTGAGGATCGGCTCGGCTATATCGACCTGTTATTTTCACATATGGTAGAGCCGAGTCTCGGTTTTGATACCGCAGTATTCCTGACCGATTTTCCGCCGGAAATGGCCTCTCTGGCGAAAACCCGAATCGATGAAGATGGGGAACTGGTCGCTGCACGTTTTGAGTTGTATATCGAAGGTTTAGAATTGGCCAATGCCTATGATGAGCTGATTGATGCCGAAGTTTTGCGCTCACGCTTTGAGGCGGATAATGTAGAGCGGGCCAGACTTGGGCTGCATGTTATGCCTATTGATGAGTATTTACTGGCGGCTTTACCGAATATGCCGGAATGTTCAGGGATTGCTTTGGGAATTGACCGCTTGCTCATGATCGCGACCAATCAGATGAAACTGGAGCAAGTGATTAGTTTCCCGGCGGATATTTCCTGATCGGGATTTGATTTTCCTTAAGCTCTTTAGAGGGCTGGGTCTCTGCACTAAATGATTGAAGCAATAAAAAAGCACCCTCGGGTGCTTTGTCTTTATTCAATAGATACAGTTTGTTGGGCTTTAAGTTCACCCAGTGCCTGAATACGCCGTTCAATCAGCATTTCGCCAATATCCGGGCCTTGAATATCGGCAGGCAGGTCTTGTGCTTTAATGGCACGTACTATCTGCATGGCATCAAGTACATATTGTGCTTGTGGATAGGCACGATCTTCCAGTCCTAAACGGCCACGTGAATCACATTCACAGGCCTGTACAAAAGCTTCGACACGCTCGGGACGACGTAAAACGTCCAGACGCTGCAATAATCGCCATAAAGTACCGGGTTTGAGATTAAATGCCTGATGACATTTCAGATGCTCTTTACATACTGCCAACGCCAGTTGCTTGGTATAGGTCGGTACTTTTAAGCGATCACACAGATCATTGACCGGCTTGATGCCACGTTCTTCATGCATGATATGCCGCGGTAATTCTTCAACCGGGGTTAATGCTTTGCCCAAATCATGCACTAAAACGGCGAAACGTACATCCAGGCTATAGTTTTGACGACACGCCTGCTGCAAGGACATCATGGTGTGAATGCCGCAGTCAATTTCCGGATGATATTCAGGGCGTTGTGGAATACCATATAAGGCATCTATCTCAGGAAATAAGACTTTTAAAGCGCCACATTGACGCAATACTTCAAAATACACATCAGCATGACGTTCTGTTAAGGCACGTGAAGTTTCTTTCCAGACCCGCTCTGGTGTTAATGCATTCAATTCACCGGATTCCGTCAAGCGCTGCATGAGTGCTAAAGTTTCATCCGCAATCACAAAACCTGCACTGGTATAGCGGGCCGCAAAACGGGCAATTCGCAGCACCCGTAATGGATCTTCGACAAAAGCATCGGAAACATGACGCAGCACCCGGTTATTCAAATCTTGCTGACCGCCATAAGGATCATAAATCTGACCGGCATCATCCATCGCCATGGCATTAATGGTCAGGTCACGACGGATCAAATCCTGTTCCAGGGTCACACTGATATCGGTATGAAAGTCAAAACCATGATAACCGGTGCCGGATTTACGTTCGGTACGGGCCAGTGCATATTCTTCTTTTGTTTTGGGGTGTAGGAAAACAGGAAAATCTTTGCCTACGGGCTGATAGCCTAAGTCAAGCATTTGCGCCGGAGTTGCACCAACGACCACATAATCTTTTTCGTGATAGGGGTGTCCGAGCAAATGATCCCGAACTGCACCGCCTACTAAATAAACTTGCATGAAAAAACCTCTATTCTTACAAGCATCATGCTACAGAATAGAGGTTTTCTCAAGTTAAGAAACGAGGCGGATGCGTCGTTATCTTGTCATTGGATTAAAGTGCGTCTTGTTCCGCTTGCTGGATTTCTGCAACGGTAAGTGCAGTCATGTTCACCACGCGACGCGTAGTCGCAGTCGGAGTCAAGATATGTACCGGCTTCGCAGCACCCAACAGAATTGGGCCAATCGTCACGTTGTTGCCTGAAGTTGCTTTCAACAAGTTAAACGAAATGTTGGCAGCATCCAGATTCGGCATGATCAGTAAGTTTGCAGAACCTTTAAAACGTGAGTTCGGGAAGGCAAACTGGCGAATATTTTCATCCAGTGCAGCATCACCGTGCATTTCACCTTCAACTTCTAGCTCAGGCGCGATTTCAGACAGGATGTCATATACCTTACGCATTTTTTGCGCGCTGGCATCATGCTGGTCTGAACCGAAACTTGAGTGAGAAAGCAGGGCAATACGTGGGGTCATACCAAAACGGCGCACTTCTTCAGCAGCCAGAATGGTCATTTCCGCCAGCTGTTCAGCCGTTGGATTGGTGTTGACATAGGTGTCGGCAATGAACAGGTTGCGATCTTCAAGCATCAAGGCATTTAGGGTAAAGAAAGTGTTATGACCTTCTTTTTTGCCAATGATGTTGCTGACGAAGTCCAGATGAATGTCGTAGCTTGAATAAGTACCACAGAGCATGCCATCTGCCATGCCATGTTTGACCAGCATCGATGCAATTAAGGTAGAGCGACGACGCGCTTCACGCTGTGCATATTCAGGCGTTACGCCTTTACGCTGCATGATCTGGTAATAATCGTCTGCAAACAACTCATAATCCGGATTCTTTTCCTGATCAACAATCGTGATATTCACGCCATCTTCAAGACGTAGACCCAATTTTTTGATATTGGCTTCAATCACGGCTGGACGACCGACCAGAATAGGGATCGCCAAACCATCATCGACTGCAATTTGAACGGCGCGAAGTACACGCAGGTCTTCACCTTCCGCATAGGCAATACGCTTAGGATTCGATTTTGCCTGTTCAAAGATCGGTTTCATCACGAATGCCGAGTTATAGACAAACTCAGACAAACGTTGACGATAATGCGAGAAATCTTTAATTGGACGTGTTGCTACACCCGAATCCATGGCTGCTTGTGCCACTGCAGGTGCGATTTCAAGAATCAGGCGCTGATCCAGTGGACCCGGAATCAGGTATTCACGGCCAAATGATGCCGATTTCTCACCATAAGTTGCAGCATCCGCTTCGATGTGTGCCATACGCGCAATTGCATGTACACAGGCAATTTTCATTTCTTCGTTAATCGTGGTTGCACCAACGTCTAATGCCCCACGGAAGATGTATGGGAAGCAAAGTGCGTTATTGACCTGGTTTGGATAGTCAGAACGGCCAGTGGCCATGATCACATCATTACGAACTTCGTGTGCATGTTCAGGCAGAATTTCTGGATCCGGATTCGCCAGTGCGAAAATGATCGGATCTTTGGCCATCACCTTAACCATTTCTTTGGTCAGGATGCCGGCAGCAGAAAGACCAAGGAACATGTCTGCACCCGCGATCACATCACCAAGCTGAGTGGCTTCAATGTCCTGTACATACGCTTTTTTAGATTCATCCAGACCTTCACGATGCGTGGTCAGCAGACCACGTGAATCGGCAACGATGATGTTTTCTTTTTTAGCGCCCAAAGCACACAGCAGATTTAAGCAAGATAGCGCTGCAGCACCCGCACCTGATGCCACAATCTTGATGTCTTCAATTTTTTTGCCATTAATTTGCAGGGCATTCAGTAACGCAGAACCAACAATAATTGAAGTACCGTGCTGATCATCATGGAATACCGGAATATTCATGCGTTCACGCAGTTTTTGCTCGATGTAGAAGCATTCTGGCGCCTTGATATCTTCAAGGTTAATCCCGCCAAAAGTCGGCTCTAAGGATGCGATAATGTCTACAATTTTATCTGGATCATTTTCAGCGATTTCGATATCGAATACATCAACACCGGCGAATTTTTTAAATAATACGCCTTTGCCTTCCATGACGGGTTTAGAAGCCAGAGGACCAATATTACCCAAGCCCAGCACCGCAGTACCGTTGGTCACTACAGCGACCAGATTACCGCGTGCGGTATACAATGCAGCAGTTGAAGGATCGCGTTCAATCTCAAGACATGGTGCAGCTACGCCAGGCGAGTAAGCAAGGGCTAAGTCACGTTGGTTGACCAATTGTTTGCTTGGTGTAACGCTGATTTTCCCCGGGGTAGGAAACTCGTGATAGTAAAGGGCCTGTTGCTTTAAAGATTGTTCGTCCATCAGTCTCTCGATCGTTGTAAAGATTACCCGGTCAGCGGGTAAAAAATTTATTTATGTCCCCGAATATACCATTTGTTCGCCAGTTCGCACAGCCAAAGACGGCCGTTTTTCCAACAATCTTATTGGGGGAGGGTATAAACTTAGACTTGATAAGTATAAGAATCATTGGTCATATTTTGTGTCAAATACGCAGTGGCGTCCTGTTCCGGCAGCGGTTTGGAGAATAAATATCCTTGAGCGATATCACAGTCTAAATCATGTAGATATGCTAACTGCTCTTCAGTCTCGATGCCTTCCGCGACCACGGTCATCCCCATGGCTTTACCCATCGCCACCATGGCACTGACAATGGCTTCCTGTTTGTTTTCACCAATCTTGGACACAAAACTGCGGTCAATTTTTAGGGTATCAATCGGGAAATCAGCAAGATAGGACAGGGATGAATACCCCGTGCCAAAATCATCCAGAGCAATATGGATCTGTCGCTGTTTGATTTCGTTCAGCAGGTTTTTGACTGCTTCCGAATTTTCAATTAAAGACGATTCGGTAATTTCCAGTTCCAGACTGGCACCTGAAATCTGGTTGTCGGCAATGGCCTGATCCAGATCGTCAAGTAATTGGCCGCGCCGCAATTGTTGCGCCACGATGTTGACTGATACACAAATATGATTAAAACCGAGATCATTCCATTGACGAATCTGTTTGGCAGTTTGCTGTATCACCAGACGGCCAATGTCTGAAATCAGGCTGGTCTGTTCGGCTAAAGGAATAAACAGGCCGGGTGGAATAATGCCTTTTTCTGGATGATTCCAGCGAATCAATGCTTCAAAGCCATAAATGCGCTGATCACTGAAATTAATTTTTGGCTGATAATAAACAATCAGCTCATTATTCTGGATGGCTTTACGCAAATCCCGTTCCAGAAAAATCCCCGTTTCTTGTAGGCCATCACTTTGATTAGAATAAAAGTGAATGGTATTGCCCCCCAGATTTTTAGCTTCGTTCAGGGCCTGTTCGGCACAGTTGTTTAAATAATCGAGTTGACGACCATGATCTGGATAAAATGCCACGCCCATGGAAAGCGTGATCACATAATCCTGACCGTAAATATTAAATGGAGTGGTAAATGCCTGAGCGATGCGTTCACAGTGTCGCTGTACTGAAGGGCGAATATGTGAAATCTCATAGATAATCGCAAAATCATCACCATTCAGATGCGCCACAAATAAGGCTTCTGCATTGTTCATGCGCAGGCGCTGCGCGACCTGACGTAAAAGTTCATCCCCGCCATTATTGGATAGATATTCATTTAATGGACGGAAGCGATCAATATTCAGGCGAATCACGGCCATCTGCTGAATGGAATCTTTTTGCGAGACCAGATATTGATGCAGCTGATAGTTATAATAGAAACGATTCGGTAAATCGGTCAGTGGGTCATAATTTTCCAGATAAGACAGGCGCTGTTCCTGTAATTTGCGTTCGGTCAGATCCGAGACAATCCCGACATAATGGGTAATCCGGCCTTCATCATCGGTGACGGCATTGATGTGTAACCATAAGGCGGATTGTTTGCCCGACATGAATTTGGCGTATACCTCGCCATCATAGGAGCCAATCTTTTGAAGCTGTTTGATAATACTGGCATGGTTACTGCGCTGTTCAGCTTTATTTTGTGCCACAAGATCGAATAAAGACTTACCGATGATCTGCTCACGCTCAAAGCCACTCAGGTATTCATAGTGAGGATTGACATCAATATAATACAGTTCAGGATTGAGAATAAAAATCCCTTCCGCGGCCTGTTCCAGTACACTGGCAACCAGTTTTAAACGTTCTTGAGAAATACGTTCCTGCTGAATATCACGACGAATACCTACCATTCGCAAAGGTTTGTTATTTTTAGGATCACGGCTAATCACGCGGCCAATATCATGCACCCAGTTCCAGCTGCCATCACTGAGCAGAATCCGGTAAGTGGCATCATAACGCTCAATCTGACCACGTAAATGCTGTTTCATGTTGCGCTTAAAATAGTCCAGATCATCAGGGTGAATCAGATGCTCTAATTGCAGATGATGATCTTTGGAATCACGCAGAATTTTTTCATCTTTATGATTGGTTAATGTAATGAGACGGTCTTTGATATTCCAGTCCCATGGGCGAATGCCGGCAATCTCATGGGCAAGATCCAGGTTCTGTTGCTGATTTTTCAAATGATAATTAATCTGTTCAATATCATAGGTACGTTCCCGTACTTTTTGTTCCAGCAGTTGATTGTTGAGCTGTAACTGTAATTCAATATCTTTGGATTTATTGACTTCAGTTTGCAGTTGCTGGCACAGCTCATCAGTCCAGACCACTTGCTGTTCGGCATTTTTAACCAGCAGACTGTTTTCTGCATACAAGCGCGATGTCCGGCGATGAATACGATAACTACTATTGGCACACAGCAGAATGACAATCACCGCAAAATTTAAGGCCAGACCGAAGAAGGGATTGGAAAGGCTGACATGATAAATTTGCGACAATAAAAAAGGGAATAAAGAGGGTAAAAATACCAGGCAGAAATAACTGAGTTTTTGGGTCAGATAAGTCAAGCCAAATGCCTGAGTCACAATCAGGAGCAGAGCAGACAAGGTCAGTGCTTCAATATCTTCGAATGCAGGATTGGCCTGCGGCAAATAGTAATAAATTGTATAAATACCGACAGCAATACAGCTCCCGACGGCAAGACTCTGAATCTGTAACCAGCGATGTGCGCCTTTCAAATCATATTGTTCAGGCTTAAAATAAAGTGTGCTCACCAACCAGCACATACTGACCAGTAGCTCGGTCAGAATAAACCAGGTATTAAAATAGGTATTGGAAGGACGATATTGAAGGTGATAAATACAAAAAATATAAAGGCAAATCACCATTATACTGATTAAAAAATAGCGACTATGGCGAAGTGTGTTCGCAATCTGAGCATGATGCAAATGCTGCTGGATATAGTCGTCTTGCTTATCAACCATGTGATTCAATGCCTGTATTCATCCTAAACGTTTTTCCCTATGTATTGTTCTTATAAAAAAACTCCAGGAAATGTGTAAAATTAACTCATCAATAGTTATTATTCTTTCATCGAGATTAGAGGTCTTAGGAATAAAAATCAACAAAATTAAAGACAAATTTTTACTGGCCTGATGAACTAGAGATTATAGTTCAAAATTGAAAGGGCCACGACAGGAGCTGTTTCGGTACGTAGTACGCGTTCACCAATACACCAGTTTAGAAAACCTTTTGCATTTGCTGCTGTAATTTCTGCCTCACTGAGACCGCCTTCAGGGCCAATCAGCAGGGCAATATCCAGGGTCGCATCTGCCAGTACATCTGTTTCATCTTTATTGGGCGCCAAAACCAGTTTGGTCTTGGGTAGCTCGGTTTCCAACCATTTTTCAAGTGATATTGGTGCTAAAATTTTAGGCACAATATTCAGTCCACACTGTTCACATGCTGCAATCGCGATCCCTTGCCAGTGATCCAGTTTTTTCTGGTCACGATCATACTTCAAGCGCATTTCACAACGATCCGAAGTCAGCAGCTGAATTTCGGAAACGCCCAATTCCACAGCTTTTTGAATCGCATAATCCATGCGGTCGCCTTTGCTCATCACCTGACCGAGCAAGGCCTGGAACTTGGGTGTGCGATTGGCGGGATTAAATGCATTGACCGATACTGTGGCTGATTTTTTAGCAACCTCAGTTAAGGTCACTTCATATTCGCCACCCTGTCCATTGAACAGGGTCGCGGCTTCGTCCGCTTGAGCGCGTAATACCTTTACCCAATGATGAAAAACGGTTTCCGTTAACTCAACCGTAGTATCAACATTTAAGTCTGCTTCAATAAAAAAACGTGGCATGTAAGGATTACTCTCAGATGGAACAAAACAAGACTGCATTGCATTTACACCCTCTTTGTGTTTCTCTCAAAGGGAGAAAATGGGTGAGATCAATGCAGCCTAAAAACTTATACTAGACCTAAGTCTTTTACAAGTTGGCGTGTAGGATCAGTGGTGTTCATGGTGTAGAAGTGCAAGCTTGGTGCGCCACCTGCAAGTAGACGCTCACAGAATTTAACCACAACTTCGTGGCCAAAGGCTTTGATGCTGGCAGTATCATCACCATAGGTTGCCAGTTGCTTGCGAATCCAGCGTGGAATCTCGGCACCGGTACCGTCCGCAAAGCGGATCAGGTTGCTGGCATTGGTGATTGGCATAATGCCCGGCGCCACAGGAATATCAATTCCGGCTTTCTGGATGCGCTCTACAAAGTAGAAATAAGCATCTGGATTGAAGAAAAACTGGGTTAATGCTGCATTGGCACCAGCTTGTACTTTTTCAACAAAGTGCTGGATGTCTTGATCAAAGCTTTCTGCCTGAGGATGCATTTCCGGATAAGCTGCGACTTCAATCTTGAAATGATCGCCTGAATATTCACGGATAAAGCGAACCAGATCAGCGGCATAGGGTAATTCACCCAAACCAACCTGGCCTGATGGCAAGTCACCGCGGAGGGCAACAATACGGTCAATGCCTTGTGATTTGTACAGATCAAGCAGTTCTGCAATACGCGCTTTGTCATCGCCGATACATGACAGATGAGGGGCAACCGGTGCACCTTTGCCATTAAAATCGTTGATGGTAGACAGGGTGCGTTCACGAGTTGAACCACCTGCACCATAAGTTACAGAGAAAAATTCTGGATTGAGCAATTGTAGTTCTTGATGAACCACTTTGAGTTTTTCCGCACCCACATCAGTTTTGGTCGGGAAGAATTCAAATGAAATTGGAATTTGCTTAGACATGTTGAAATCCTTTTTTATAAATACTTTTTAATTAGTTTTACCTCTCCTAAATCCTCTCTTGCGCTGAGCTTCAAAGCAGTGCTTTAAGCACGCTCAGGAGAGGACTTACCCTCGATGACATACATTTGGTAATGAATGTTTCCTCTCCCTATGGGAGAGGGTTAGGGAGAGGGTGGAGTTTAATTAGTATTTATAAGCATCCGCTTTAAACGGACCTTCAACAGCAACGCCTAAGTAATCCGCTTGCTCTTGAGTCAATTGAGTCAAGACACCACCGAAACCAGCAACCATCGCAGCAGCAACCTCTTCATCTAATTTCTTAGGAAGAAGCTCTACACGAATTTGTGCAGCTTTTTCAGATTCTGGAAGATCAGCAAATTTCTCAGCGAACAAGTGCATTTGACCCAATACCTGGTTGGCAAATGAACCATCCATAATACGTGATGGGTGACCAGTCGCATTACCAAGGTTTACCAAACGACCTTCAGAAAGAAGGATCAGGTAATCATTTTCATTTTCTGAACGATACACTTGGTGTACTTGAGGTTTAACTTCAACCCACTTGTAGCCACGTAGGTAAGCTGTATCAATTTCAGTATCGAAGTGACCAATATTACATACAACAGCACCCGCTTTTAATGAATCAAGCATTGCTGAATCACAAACGTGGTAGTTACCCGTTGTAGTCACGATCAGGTCAGTGTTTTGAAGAAGGTCAATATTGATGTCTTCTTTCTTACCAGTTTGCACGCCATTTTTGTATGGAGAAACAACTTCGTAACCGTCCATGCATGCTTGCATCGCACAGATTGGATCAACTTCAGTTACGCGTACAATCATGCCTTCTTGACGAAGTGATTGCGCAGAACCTTTACCTACGTCACCGTAACCGATCACAAGTGCACGACGGCCAGATAAAAGCATATCTGTACCACGTTTGATTGCATCGTTCAGTGAGTGGCGGCAACCGTATTTGTTGTCGTTTTTAGATTTCGTTACTGAGTCGTTTACGTTGATCGCAGGAACTTTTAAAGTGCCATCACGAAGCATTTCGTACAGACGTTGAACACCTGTCGTTGTTTCTTCAGTTACACCGTGAATTCTTGCAATCACTTCTGGGTATTTTTCATGAACAAGTAGCGTTAAATCACCGCCATCGTCAAGAATCATGTTGGCATCCCAAGGCGTGCCATTTACATTGATTTGTTGTTCAAGACACCACATGTATTCTTCTTCAGTTTCACCTTTCCAGGCAAATACAGGAATGCCCGCAGCAGCGATTGCAGCAGCAGCATGGTCTTGAGTCGAGAAGATGTTACATGAAGTCCAACGAACTTCAGCGCCTAATTCAACCAGTGTTTCAATAAGAACAGCGGTTTGGATTGTCATGTGGATACAACCCAAGATTTTAGCGCCAGCAAGTGGTTTAGCAGAGGCATAGCGTTTACGCAGACCCATGAGGGCTGGCATTTCAGCTTCTGCAAGTTTAATTTCTTTACGGCCGTAATCAGCAAGTGAAATATCAGCAACTTTGTAATCTGTAAATGAAGCAGTAACCGCGTTCATCAGGATCTCCTAGGAAAAAATAGATTGGATCGTTCTGTTCGCGGATGCCGTTGTTGATCAGAACGAATGTCTGACCGATGGTCGAGCCTAGCGATTTTACATTTAGTGCCTGTAAAACGTCGCAGCATCCCTCGACTAGCGCCGTATTGTACTTGGATTCTATGAATGAGCCAAGTTGAAAAAAGATAATATTAATTGTTTTCTAAGCTTTGAGTTTTTAACTGATCAAAAGCCTGTCAGCCTGTAGGCATTAAAATCGAATATTTTCTATTTATTCTTTTTTTTTGATTCTCCCGCCTAACAGGGGAGTAAGCACGATATTTAATTTTATCGTCATTATTATGCGTTTAAAAAAGCCCATCATCTGACGGGCTTTTCGTTTTATTTAGCTTCTTGCTCAGCAGCATCCGCTTTTTGGGTCCAGAACTCAGCTAGTTCTTCATCGCCATCTACACCTAAACCATTTGCATAAATAAAAGCAAGATCGCGCATGGCCTGAACTTCACCCCATTCCGCAGCCTGTTTGACTAAAGAAATTGATTTCTCTACATCTTTTTCAATCACATCACCGCGACGGTAGAAACCGGCCAACTCTAAAGTCGCAGCAGGGTGCTTCTCGATATTGGCTTTACTTAACCAGTAATAGGCTAACTCAAAGTGAGCTTTAGATTCTTCAGGATCTTCTTCAGTCAGTTCTTTGGCATAAACGGTATAACCTTCACCTAACCAGTACATCGCATCAACCAGTCCGCCGTTGGCAGCTTTCAATGCCCATTCTTCAGCCAGAATGATGTCATCATCATGCTCGCTTTGCATATACAGTTCAGCCAATTCAAATTGCGCTTCAGCATTGCCTGCTAAGGCAAGATTGGTCAGGGCAGCAGAGGGAGAAACACGCTGGGTCATATCAACATCTCAAAAATATTATGCGTAGACTAAAGGTTTAAATTAAAAAAGCCAATCCGAAGATCAGCTTTTCAAGTATGAGGGGGTAAATTAGAATTTTAGACCAAGCAAATGATTGCTGAAATCACGGCGATTACCACACAGATTGAGGCGATTACTTTAATTTTACTTTCCAGATAGCTCAGGCTTAAACCAACGACCAATGCTGCAAAAGTTAAACTGCCCAGCCAATAACTGATCATGTTACTGATTGTACCTGCGAACAGGCACAGGATGAGCGCAATCGTTAATATCACCCAGCCAAGAATGCTGGCTATTTTGGTTTTGGGAGCATCTAGCTCTTTAGCAAAGATCTGTTTCTGATGTTTGGACATCGACGCGGCAAGTGCAAATAAACCGAGAGAAGTCAAAGCCCAAATCAATAAGAAGAACATCATGCCTGATTCTCCTTGAGCATCACTTTAGATTTTTTAGGCGGCAAGCCTTGATGGTTTTTCACTTTCTTGAATGCAAACCAGAATAGGATTGCAAGCGCCCACATCGCCAGATCAAAAGAAGCAATCATCCACTGACCATGCATGATGCTGTTCCAGATTGCCTGACCGCCGGTCAGGAAGTTTACAATTGGGAGTAGGGCAAATGCTGCTGTTGCAAGCAGGAGCAGCTCTAGCCAGGCCTGACGATTGCTACGAATCATGGCATAAACTAAGGTCAGCAACCAGATGATAAAGAAGCTGCGAATTTCCCAGTTCAAACGCATGTCCATGTCTGCCGGAATAAAACGGTTGGCATAAAAGTAGGCAGCACAGGCAATCGGTAAACCGATAATTGCCGCGATATTAGTCACTTCCACAAGACGATAACCAAAAGATTTATAGCCTTGCTTTTGTTGTTGTGGTGCGCGTTTGACACACCACAGAATCAAACCAGTCGCAATCATGAATGTGCCGACCACACCAGACATGAACAATAACCAGCGTAGAGCCAAGTCCACGCCACGTGCTTCATGCAATGTGGTAAATACGTTATAAATACCGTTTGCAACCGAGGGTGTTTTCAGTGTGGTTTGATCCGGCTTTAATTCACCCGTCACGCCATTGAAAGCCAGACTCGGATAAACATTGCGATAGGCTACGCTGACCCCATTTAAGGCACGAAGTTCAATTTCAGCTTTGGCGGTATTTGGCTGGATGATGTTAATTGTAGTAACCGGATTGTTTTTCCATTGCTTTTCTGCTGCTGCAATAATGGGCGCTAAGTCTGCCAATGGCGCAGGGCGGGCAGGTGGCGCATCACCACGTGAACGGCGAGCTTCACCCCGTGCAGACATATCACCACGTTCACCACGACTCTCTCCCTCGCCACGCAGTCGACGCTGGTCACTATCACCGGATTCAGCCTGAACGCTATTGTCCTGAATCAAGCTCTTACGCTGATCTTGCAGAAATGCACCTCGATTTTCATAAATCTGGTTGACACCCCAAGGCATCAGGGTAAACAGCAGCAGTAACAAACCGCTAAAGGTAATCATGATATGAAACGGCAGGGCAAATACCGCCGTTGCATTATGGGCATCCAGCCAGGAGCGCTGACCTTTGCCAGGACGGAAAGTAAAGAAATCCTTAAAAATTTTCTTATGGGTAATCACACCGCTGATAATCGCCACCAGCATGAGCAAGGTTGCAATGCCGACAATCCAGCGCGCCCAGATTCGGGGCAGTCCGTACAGTTCAAAATGAAAGCGGTATAAGAATGAACCACCGCGTGTTTCACGGGCTTGCAGCACTTCACCGGTTGCACTGTCAATGGTTAGGCGGGTACCGCCACGACGGGCACGCGGATCTTCACCGGCACCGCGAATATTCAGTATGGTGGTATTCTGGCGTGAGTTAGGCAGCTGAATTGCCCAGCTGCCGGCATCCGGATGATGCTGTTGCAGATAAGCCAATGCGACACGGGTCTGTTCGATTTGGGACTTTTGTGGGACTGACTGATGAAATTCCGGTTTCATCCAGATGCTGATTTCATTCTGGAAAAAACTTAAAGTTCCAGTTAAAAAAATCGCATATAAAAGCCAGCCTAAAATCAGACTGGCCCAGGTATGCAACCATGACATCGACTGGCGTGGCCCTTCCTGTTTTGCATCTACTCTCATCTTAATTTCCTAGGAATTTATAGCTGATATAGAGCAAAACACTGGGAATTACGATTCCGAGCGTTGCCTTGATAGTTTTGTTGACCATAAATACCCAAATAAAGGCTGCGGTATTCAGGCTAAAACCAATCAGGGTGGCTGACATGGCAGCACTGCTTCCTGCATCCATAAACATCTGGGCAATCACGATGGCAGCCAGCGAGGCAAGCATATAGCCGCCGACACCAGCCAAAAGAAAGCGATATAAAATCATCCCACGATAAACCAGCAGATTTGCTTTAGCTTTATTTTTGCTCGATGGACTCGGTGCAGTAACTGTTTCAGTCGCTATTGCATGCATATTCGGACTACTCATCATCGAAAATTCTATCTATTAAACTTGTTAAGCTATTTCGATGCGAATGATAACAATTATTGTTTATATTTTAAATACGAAACATCAAACTATTTATATGAAAAATAAAAAGAACTATTGGACAGGCTAAAAGGGGGGTATTAAAAAATATAAGCTTTAAAAATAAAAACAGCGGCTCGAAAGCCGCTGTCTAAATATTATCTGTTCAGAATTAGTCTTGCTGAATACCTGCAACCACCCAGTCCTGATTTGAACCTGCTGGTTTAGTGAAATGCCAGATTTCTGCAAACGGTTGTGGCAAGCTGTTCAAGTCTTCGCTTACCGTACCGGTAAAGCGTACGCTGACAATATACTGACCATTGTCAGTCGATGAATCTACCACCATGGCATTCAGATTTGAAAACTCGGCAACATCCTGATCCTGATTGCTCATGATGTCATTACGCATTGACTGATAAAGATCAGGAGTTAGGTAACGCTGAATTTCCGAAATGTTGCTTGCCGTATTCATAGACTGAATGTGGTTAAAACGCTGACGTGCGACACGCAAGAACGCGGCAGGTTCAGTACCATCCGGTAACTGGCTGCCGCTTTGGGTATAAGCCGTGCCGAAAGGCGCAGTATTTGCCGGCGCAGAACCAAACGGTGCATTAGTGCTTGGCGTTTGACCGCCAACATTCTGACCAAAGATATTGCTATTGTCACCACCGCGAGGTGCAGTCGGTGCTTGACCAAAAGGTGCTGTATTCCCAGCACCGCTATTTGGTGCAAATGGATTAGAAGCTACTTTTTTTTTTGCGCCCATCTTACGGAAAATGAAGAAGGCAACAGCAGCAGCAAGCAGGATCCAGATCCAGCCTGGAATACCACCTTTTTCCTCTTCTGCTGGAGCCGCCTGAGCTTCAGACGCTGCCACACTTTGATCATCGGCCAATGCATTGGCAGCTACGGCACCAATCGCAGCACCCGCTACACCGGCAGCAACCATACCACCCACACCTGGGCCAGATTTTTGCTGGGTTGCAGCACCGGCAGCTGGCGCTTGTTGAGCAGGCGCAGCTTGACGAGGTTGTTGATAAGATTGGGTAGGCTGTGCAGAACGTTGCATACCGTGACTTTTACCGCCACCGGCACGCTTTGCTTCAGCAGCAAAAGGCGCAACCAATAATACTGCTGTCAAGATACCTGTAATCAAACCGCGCTGTCGAACTTGCATTCATTTTTCCTATGAGAATAAAACCTATTTGTACAGTCTATTTATATAGGCTTTGTGTGGAATTTCAATCAAAAATCTGTATTTTTTTGCGCTTTACTGCGAATTCACTGCCTGATGCTTAATTTAGCTCATCACTTAAAGACATGGCTTCACTCAAGGCTTCATGCAAACGGGCAACAGGAATAATTTGCACGCCTGCAATGGTTTTTTGCGGTGCATTGCCACGCGGCACAATAATGTATTTAAAACCATGCTTGATCGCTTCTTTCAGACGTTCCTGTCCATTTGGCACGGGACGAATTTCACCAGACAGCCCGACTTCCCCAAAAACAGCCAGTTGTTGTGGTAAGGCCTTGCCACGAATACTGGAAGCGCAGGCCAGAAGTACCGCCAGATCGGAGCCGGTTTCCGTAATTTTAAGACCACCAACAATATTGACATACACATCCTGACCTGAGGTTTGCACACCACCATGCCGATGCATGACGGCCAAGAGCATATTCAGGCGGTTCTGATCCAGACCCAGCGCGACACGTCTTGGTTGGCCATGCGCATCATCGACCAAAGCCTGTACTTCGACCAGGAGTGGACGCGTGCCTTCACGACTGATCATGACAATCGAGCCCGGAATCGCTTCATCATAACGGCTTAAAAATATTGCAGATGGATTGGACACTTCGCGCAGCCCTTTGTCGGTCATGCCAAACACCCCGAGTTCATTCACCGCGCCAAAACGGTTTTTGACGGCACGGATCATCCGGTAACGTGAATCGGACTGACCTTCAAAATACAGCACACAATCGACCATATGCTCAAGTACGCGTGGGCCTGCCAATGCACCTTCTTTGGTGACGTGGCCGACCAGAAATAAAGAGGTACCGCTGTTTTTGGCAAAGCGGGTCAGCAGGGCAGCGGATTCACGAATCTGCGAGACTCCACCTGGAGCCGATTGTAAGGTCTCGGTATACAGGGTTTGAATTGAGTCCAGAATTGCGACGGCAGGACGTTGCTGGGCCAATACTTCACAAATGCGTTCGACACAGGTTTCTGCCATGACCTTGAGCTGATCGGTTGGCAGATCCAGACGCTGGGCACGTAATGCGACCTGAGACAGGGATTCTTCGCCGGTGACATATAAGGCCGGATTTTTGGCAGAGGCCATATGCGTGGCTGTTTGCAGCAAAATGGTTGATTTACCAATGCCGGGATCACCACCGATCAGAACCACTGAACCCGTCACCAGTCCGCCACCCAGAACCCGGTCAAACTCACTGATACCGGTCGGTAAGCGTGTTTCATGAGAGACTGAGACCTGATTTAAGATGGTGATTGTGGATGCCTGACCTGCATATCCACCCGCGATTTTTGGCTGAGCCCGATGTGTAACCGCAGGTGCAATGCTGACCTCAGTCAGGCTGTTCCATTCCCCACATTCCGAACATTGTCCCGACCATTTCGGATGATCTGCACCACATTGTTCACAACGATAGACACTTTTTGCTTTAGCCATATTTTAAGATGAGGCGATTGAAATTGACTGACAGCATAGCGGTGAATGTGATCTAAAACCAAGCCTTTCACCTGAGAAATCATGGTTTTTACGACAAGGCTTGTCGTTTTTATTTGTGCTTATTCGGATGTTGTGTATCAACGCCGTCTATAATGCCCGTCTTGTTATGCTGAAATGGAACAGATCTTGTCACAATTGCTGAAACATATTGATGCGATCGCACGTGAAAAAAACCGTGATGTGCTGTTTGTGCATTTTGAACAGTATGTATACCCAGATCAGGACGCTCACTCGGTTCGGCAAATGTTTATCGGCTGGTTAGAGCAACAGGGTATCCGTTATATACCGTGTTTGGGCATTGAGCCCACAGTCCGCAGTGACGTGTATTCGGGCAGTCTATATCTGGATGTACCTTTTGACCTGCAGCATAAAACTTATCAAAAACTGAGCGAGTACTTGGAAGATGATCAGGGCAATATGAAAATTGAAGGCATTCAGTTTTTTGTTTTATCTTTAGGACTGGCACTTGAACTCGAATCTGACGGCAAATTACCAGAATGGGGCGGTTTACGCTCATAGAACATGAATATTGGATTTGGATTTCGAATAATTAATAATAAAAAGCCACAATTGATGTGGCTTTTTATTCTCTTGGTTCGGGATTTAAGCAATAAGGCGGTTAATAAAGTTCACCAGATTTACGTCTTGCGATGAAGTCTTTCGATTCCTTGGCAATCACGCCAGACAATAACAGCAATGCAATCAGGTTGGGAACCGCCATCAGACCATTAAAGGTATCGGCAAATAACCAGACCAGATCCAGTGTCGCGATACAGCCGACAAAAACCGATGCAATATAAATAATACGATAAGGTAGAACAAACTTTTCGCCGAGCAAGTAAGTGGCACATTTTTCGCCGTAGTAGCTCCAGCCTAAAATCGTGGAATAAGCAAAGAAAATAATTCCGAAGGTGACCACCCAGCCACCGACACCGGGCAGGAGTTTGTCGAACACGCCAATCGTCAGTACTGCACCGGTCTGATCACCAAATGAATTACCGGCCATGATGTAGCCCATGACCAGAACAATACCAGTAATCGAACACACAATAATGGTGTCAATAAAAGTACCGGTCATAGAGACCAGACCCTGACGGGCAGGATGGTCGGTTTTTGCTGCTGCGGCTGCAATCGGCGCAGAGCCCATGCCGGCTTCATTCGAGAATACCCCACGTGCTACACCATAACGAATCGCCGCACCAATCGCACCGCCTACTGCAGCTTCACCGGTAAAAGCATAGGTGAAGATCATTTTTAGTGCAGGCGCTACCAGTTCTAAATTGTTGAGAATAATGACCAGACCACCAGCCACATAGCCTACCGCCATGATTGGAACAATCACCGAAGATGCCTTGGAAATCGATTTAATCCCGCCCAAAATCACCAGTGCTGAAAAGGCAGTAATGATAATACCGGTCATCCAGGTTTCGATCCCCAAACTGTTTTCAACTGCCAGTGCAACAGTATTGGACTGCACTGAACTGCCGATCCCAAAAGAGGCCAGTGTCCCGAACAAGGCAAAAATCAGCGCCAGCCATTTCCATTTCAGGCCACGTTCGATGTAGTACATCGGACCACCCGACATTTCACCTTTTTCATTTTTAATTCGGTATTTGACTGCAAGGACACCTTCGCCGTATTTAGTCGCCATACCAAACAGCGCAGTCATCCACATCCAGAACACCGCACCCGGACCACCCAGCACACAGGCGGTGGCTACGCCGGCAATATTACCGGTACCAATCGTGGCAGACAGTGCAGTCATCAGTGAAGCGAACTGGGAAATATCACCTGAGTGCTCGGGATGCTTGCCAAAGACCTGTTTGAAGGCCAGTGGCAACATACGGAATTGCCAGAACAATAAGCGGAAAGTGAGGAATATCCCGGTGCCGACAATCAGTACCAGCATATAAGGGCCCCAGACCCAGCCGCTTAAAGTCTCCATTAAACTTTGTAAATTTTGCATAAAATTCTTCTTATTGATCCATGTCTATGTAATTCGAGATATTGATTAAAAAGCAATTATTGTGCCATCGGTATTCATCCTGAATACTTAAAATGGCGGAATTGTGTTCTAGTTTTTACATGGTTTTGCTGCTTTGACAAGAAGTTTCTTGAATCTCGGGCGTCGAAAAAATAAGCGTTAAGCTGGCGCGAGTGAGATATAAGAAAAATAAATGAACTTTACAGTTTAGGCAGAAAATACAAATGATGTGATTTTTCTTTTTGTATTCAGGCTTTTTTACGTTAATTTGTCGCGAGTAAAACTCGAAGTTGAAATCAATAATGTCAGAAAAATATAACAGTTCATCGGCAGAGCACGGTGAGTTACAGCGAAGTTTATCCAATCGGCATCTACAGCTTATTGCCATTGGTGGCGCCATCGGAACCGGCCTGTTTATGGGTTCGGGCAAGACCATCAGTCTCGCAGGTCCTTCTATTCTGGTGATCTATATGATCATCGGTTTTATGGTATTTCTGGTAATGCGTGCACTCGGTGAGTTGTTGCTCTCGAATTTGCAATATAAATCATTCATTGATTTTGCCACGGATCTGATCGGGCCTTGGGCCGGATACTTTGTTGGCTGGACCTACTGGCTGTGCTGGATCACTATCGGGATCGCAGATCTATCCGCGATTATTTATTACCTGCAATTCTTCAATAATGGCTTGCCCTTTAGTCCTGAAGAAGGAGTGATGATCAGCGTTGCCGCGATTGTGTTTATCATGGGTTTGAACCTGGTCACGGTCAAACTGTTTGGTGAAATGGAATTCTGGTTTGCTCTGGTCAAGATTATCGCGATTGTGGTGCTGATTGCCGTTGGCCTGTGGATGGTCTTTACCGGGTTTACCTCGGATGCCGGCACAGTTGCGTCATTTAGTCATATCTGGTCACATGGCGGTATCTTCCCGACTGGAGCGATGGGCTTCCTGGCCGGGTTCCAGATTGCGATTTTTGCCTTCGTGGGTGTAGAGCTGGTGGGTACGACCGCAGCTGAAACCAAAGATCCGGAAAAGAACCTGCCGAAAGCAGTGAACTCGATTCCGATCCGTATCATTATTTTCTATGTACTGGCACTTTTGATTGTGATGTCGGTAACGCCATGGAATCAGATTGATCCAAATATCTCGCCCTTTGTGAACCTGTTTAGTCAGGCTGGTATTGCCGCAGCTGCGATCATCATGAACCTGGTGGTGTTGTCCTCGGTGATGTCATCGATGAACAGTGGGGTATTCTCGACCAGTCGTATGCTGTTCGGTCTGTCGCGTGAAGAGCAGGCACCACTTGCCTTTGGTCGCTTAAACCGTCGTGCAGTTCCGGCAAATGCCTTGTATTTCTCTGCGGTATGTTTGTTGCTGGGTGCAGCACTACAGTATTTCGTTCCAGATACCGTCCGCGCTTTCACTTTAGCAACGACTTTATCCACGATTCTGTTTATCTGTGTCTGGATCATCATTATCTGGAGCTATATCGTGTACTACAAAACACGTCCAGAATTGCATGCCAAATCGACCTTTAAGTTGCCGGGCGGTCTGGTGACCTGCTGGATTGTGATCGTATTCTTCCTGAGCATGATCGTGGTGTTGGCGCTGGAAGACGATACCCGTCAAGCACTGATGGTCAGCCCGATCTGGTTTATCCTTCTGGTTATTGGCTATTTCGGTTTCTATAAACAGAAACATAAATAAACCTTATCAATAAAAACGTCAGCGATCTGCTGGCGTTTTTTTATCGCTAAAGATAATCTCTAGGCTTTAGCGCTTTGGTCATGGTGATCATCGCGTTATACTTCATCGAAACACTATTCAATTAGGTGGTCAGATGCATCAAGTCATTTGCTACATCAGTATCTTGGCGACAAGTCTTGTTCTTGCAGCTTGTGGGCAGTCAGGTGCGTTGCACTTGCCGAATGATCCAGATTACGACAAGCGTGCCAAGTATTTGTTATATAAAAATACCGAAGCTGAATCCAAAGCCTCCGATGAAGAACGAGATGCCCCTGTGCAACAACAGTTTGCTGCGCCTGAAGCATCAGATTCAACGACTACACCTTAACGCTTTCAAAGAAAGGATACCTTCATGAGTTTCACCCGCATTAATGGGGTATTGCACGCTGAGCAATGTTCATTACAACAGCTCGCAGAGCAATTTGGCACACCTCTCTATGTTTATTCCAAAGCCACCTTGGAAAAGCATTTTTTAGATATGGACCGTGCTTTTAACTTTATCGATCATCAAATCTGTTTCGCGGTAAAGTCCAACTCCAATCTTGCGGTATTGAATGTATTGGCCAAACAGGGGGCCGGTTTTGATATTGTGACCGGCGGTGAATTGGCACGTGTGCTAAAAGCCGGTGGTGATGCCGCAAAAATTGTATTTTCGGGTCTGGGTAAAACTGAAGCAGATATTAAAAAAGCCTTAGAAGTGGGCATTGCCTGCTTTAATGTGGAATCTCATGCCGAGCTGGATCGTATTCAAAAGGTTGCGGCTGAATTAAATGTTAAAGCGCCGATTTCATTGCGCGTGAATCCGGACGTCGATGCCAAAACCCATCCTTATATTTCAACCGGTCTAAAAGAAAATAAATTCGGTATTCCATCTGATAGCGTATTTGCAACCTATCAATATGCGGCGTCACTGGCCAATCTGGATGTGGTCGGGATTGACTGTCATATCGGTTCACAGCTCACCGAAACCCAGCCTTTTGTTGATGCGCTGGATCGTGTCATTGTCATGATTGACCAGCTCAAAGAAATGGGTATCCACCTCAAACACATCGATATTGGTGGTGGTTTGGGTGTGACTTATAAAGATGAAACCCCGCCATCGGTTGAAGAATATGCCAATGCGCTGCGTCCAGCTTTAGAAAAATTGGGCCTGAAAGTGTATATGGAGCCGGGGCGTAGTATTTCTGCCAATGCGGGTGTATTGCTGACCAAAGTCGATCTGCTCAAACCGACCAATCACCGTAATTTCGCGATTATTGATGCCGCGATGAACGACCTGATTCGCCCGGCTTTATATGAAGCATGGATGGACATTCAACCTGTTAGGCCGCGTACTGATGCTGAAACTAAAGAATGGGATGTGGTAGGTGCGATCTGTGAAACCGGTGATTTCCTCGGTAAAGAGCGTGAATTGGCAATCAAAGAAAATGATGTACTGGCAGTCTTGGGCGCAGGTGCCTACGGTTTTGTGATGAGCTCAAACTACAACAGCCGTGGCCGTGCGGCTGAAGTGATGGTTGATGCAGATCAGGCACATTTGATTCGTGAACGTGAGACGATTGAATCACTCTGGGAACGTGAGCGTTTATTGCCTTAAGGACTAAATCGAGATGTTATTAGAATTTACCAAGATGCATGGTCTGGGCAATGACTTTATGGTGGTTGATCTGATCAGCCAGCGCGCTTATTTGGATCCGGTCACCATTCAGCGCTTGGCCAATCGTAATTTTGGTATTGGTTTTGATCAGCTGCTGGTGGTTGAACCACCAGACGTACCGAGTGCAGATTTTAAATACCGGATTTTTAATGCCGATGGTTCGGAAGTAGAACAATGTGGCAATGGCGTGCGCTGTTTTGCCAAGTTTGTACATGACCGTCAGTTGACCAGCAAAACCAAAATCAAGGTACAGACGAAGTCTGGTATTGTTGAACCGGAATTGGGTGCCAATGGCTGGGTGCGGGTCAATATGGGCTATCCGAAATTCCTGCCACAGGACATTCCATTTTTGGCCGATGCACCGGAAAGCCTGTATGACATTGAGCTTGCTAGCGGTGAAAAGCTGAGCATTGATGTGGTGAATATGGGTAATCCACATGCGGTGACGATTGTACCGGATGTGATTGCTGCCGATGTGGCACGTATTGGCCCACAAGTTGAAGCGCATGCGCGTTTCCCGGCACGGGTCAATGCTGGCTTTATGCAGATCATTGATGAAAAACATGCGCGTTTGCGTGTATATGAACGTGGTGTCGGCGAGACTCTGGCCTGTGGTACAGGTGCCTGTGCCGCAGCCATTTCCGGGATGCGCCGTGGTCTGCTGTCGAGCAAGGTTGAAATCGAGCTGGCAGGTGGCAAGTTGCAGATCGAGTGGAAAGAAGGTGATGTGGTCTGGATGACCGGACCAACGGCGACCGTGTATGAAGGGCGTCTGGATTTGCGTTATTTTCAGGGTTAATCGGCATTAAGTTTTAAAAAAGCACCGTGCTCAGAACGGTGCTTTTTTTATGTTAGGATGAAACTGAAATTTAATATGCATGATTATGCCTTCATGAATCAGCTTGTATTTTTACCGGGTGCATCTGGCAGCCAAGGTTTTTGGCAGCCGTTAAGGGCAGCATTAACCGAATATCCAGATCAGCAGGTCATTGCCTATCCAGGATTTGATGGGGTAGCGCCAAATGTAGCCATTCAAAACCTGTATGATTTGCAAGAACTAGTAAATAGGCAGATTCAGGATGACTCCATTCTGATTGCCCAGTCGATGGGTGGTGTACTGGCAGTTGGGTTGGCGCTTAAGCATCCGCAAAAAGTCAAAGGGCTGGTATTGTTGGCGACATCAGGCGGTTTAAATTTGAAGAGATTTCACTGTGCCGACTGGCGAACAGATTATCGTGAACAGTTTAAAGCAGTACCGAACTGGTTTGTACAAGATCACACTGAATTTAATCCTGATCAGCTCGCCGGTCTTGAAATTCCCATTTTGCTAATTTGGGCAGATCATGATCCTCTAAGCACGATTCAAGTAGGACAATACTTAGAAAAAATATTTAAACATGCAAAACTGCATATCATCCAAGGCGGAAATCATTTCTTTGCCCACACTCATGCAGATCAGGTGGCAGCACTGATTCAAGATTATCTGGAGCAACTTTAAATGGAGCAGGCAGTGACTGTGCCCCCTCAACTTTTGATCAATATGTGGCTGAAAGAACGTGAAATCCAGAACCAGTCTAAACATACCTTGCAGGCCTATGCTCGTGATGTCTCGGATTTTTTAGAGTTTTGCCAGCGTGAGCAGCTCAATTTAAATGATGTAGAAGCCACAGACCTGCGCCAGTTTCTGGCTGAAAAAGTCGAACAGCATCAGCTGAGTCCCAGCAGTCTTCAGCGCATGCTGTCGTCCATTCGCCAGTTTATGAAATGGGCAGAGCAGGCCCAGCATCTCGCTTTTAATCCGGCTGATGATTTTCAGTTAAAGCGCCAATCGCGTCCTTTGCCGGGCATGGTAGACATTGAAACCGTGAATCAGATCATCGATCAGCCTGCGCCTGAAAATGAAATCCAGCAGCAAATGTGGCTCCGGGACAAAGCGATTCTGGAGTTGCTGTATTCCAGTGGGTTGCGTCTGGCCGAATTACAAAACCTCAGAATCAAAGATATCGACTTTAACCGGCAGTTGTTACGTATTACTGGTAAAGGTAATAAAACCCGGATTGTGCCTTTCGGCTCCAAGGCCAAAGCAAGTGTCATGGCCTGGTTACAGCTTTATCCACGCTGGAATGGCGACTTTGTGCCAGAGGCGAATGTATTTATTACCCAGAAGGGCAATCCACTGGGTGCACGCCAAATTGAAAATCGGGTCAAGTTTCAGGCGCAGCGCGCAGGCGTCAATGTGGATTTACATCCGCATTTGTTACGTCACTGCTTTGCCAGTCATATGCTGTCGAATAGCCGCGACTTACGTGCGGTTCAGGAAATGCTGGGCCACAGTAATTTAAGCACCACCCAGATTTATACCCATGTCGATTTTGATCATCTGGCACAAATTTATGATCAGGCGCATCCGCGTGCACAGCATAAAAAGGATTGATCATGCGCCAAGTGGTAGAAAGTAAAAATCATGAATATATATTTTTGGCATAAAACTTTCATATTTAAACCTTAAAATGGAATTGAACTGAAAACTGGCGTTCTGTTGGGGCATTTCACTATTGTCTTATTCGTTAAATGCGTCATTTCAGGTATAACAAGAACGAGTAATTAATATTTAAAATGAAGTATGACTGAGCAAAGTCTCAGCATTTGGCGGATGGGAATTGATATGGACACAATAGTGATTGCAGATATAGAACAAAAATATGCACAGTTAAGCGCAGCTCAAAAAGAAATGTTTGCCGGTTATGGTTTGCGACAAATCAAGCATTTTGTGGACATTAGCTTACCGAGTCTTGCAGCGACTTTACCTGAAGGTGCCATCATTCAAGGGATTAATGCCGATGGTAAAGTTCAGGCATTTAATGCAATGACAGGACAATACTATTTATGGATTTCTGATTTACAGTGGCAAGTGTCGAATCGTGCCACCCAAGCGGTCGATTTAAAAGAAGATGCGATTGCGATTTGGACAGTTTTTGAATTATCAGACTATGAATTGGTGGATTTAAGCCATATTCATCGTGATTTTTTAGCACAGGTAACTGCCTAAACTTAAACTCCCTAGTATCTCGGCTTTACTCAAGAAAAAGGTTGTCTTTAAACAAGGCAACCTGATATTTTTCTTATCGTCAAACTTGCGATCTATCTATCTGCAACATAGCGGGTGATTTAAGCTGGCTATGATTATTTAGCGCTGGAATTAAAAATACGCCGTCGCCATTCTTAATCCATTCGTTTATAAATCCTCTAAAGGCAATTGGAAACTCTGTTTAATAATCTGACTAGGTAAATCGGTTTTAACACTGGTAATACCATTTTTTTTAGTCAGATGGGTCGACTGGAATTTACGGTAACTTTCCAGATCAGGCACCACAACCTTCAGCATGGCATCACTCTCTCCCAAAATGATATAGCACTCCATCACCTGAGGCAGTTCTTTCATGGCCTCAATAAAGGTGTCAATGGTTTCAGCATCTTGACCGACCAGCCAAATCCGTGAAAACAAAATCAGCTGAAAGCCAATTTTCTGTTGATCGACAATGGTGGTGTAATTCTGAATCACACCCGCATCTTCCAGTAATTTGACCCGCCGCAAACAGGAGGAAGGTGAAAGTCCAATTTCCCGCGCCAGATCATTATTCTGAATACGGCCATTGGCTTGTAAGTGTCGAATGATATTTTTATCAATTCGATCAAGTTTTACTCGCACAGACTTGGTGGATATTTTCATAAATTAGAATAATATTCGAAAAATAAGACTTATTATAAAATAAATTGAAAGCCAATTTTGTAAAAAATCGCAGATACTTGTTTCACTTTCTGGAGTTTGAAAGGAAAAGGAAATGTCTGTATTTGTACTCTTTGCACTGACCGTGCTTCCCCTGATTTTTACGCCTGGACCCGATATGTTATTTATCCTGTCTCAAGTGATGGGTAAAGATGCAAAAGCAGGCATGATGGCGACTGTCGGTGTGTGTTGTGGTTATCTGGTGCATTCGATTCTGGTCGCACTCGGAATTGCCGCGATTATTGTGTCCTTTCCGGTGCTGTTTGAAACGATTCGCTGGCTCGGAATTGCTTATCTGCTGTATCTGGCCTTTGGCCTGTTCAAGTCAGTATTCAGTAAAAATGTGCTGAACATTGAGAAAAAGACGTCAGCCAATCCGATTCAAAAAGGTTTTTTTACTGCGTTATTAAACCCGAAAGGCATGCTGATTTATTTTGCGATTTTGCCGCAGTTTATTGATAAATCGGCCAATACTGTCAGTCAAGGTTTGATTCTGTCCTTTATTTTTATTGGTCTAATTTTTGTGGTGTATTGTGGCTTAAGTATTTTGTTCAGCAAAATCAGCCAGAAAACCCAGATTGATGAACGTAAACAAAAATGGGTAGACGGAAGTTCTGGTGGTTTATTGGCGCTTGCAGCAAGCTGGCTCATCATCAATTAAGCCCGATTCAAAAAAGCATACTTTTCACAGTATGCTTTTTTATGGTTAAAAGCATTTGAAAAAGAGATGACTTTCCTGGCGTATCTATAAGTGAGCGGGTTGCTTATTCAGTCAATTGGTCTTTTTAGTGGGCCAAATCCGTTTCAAAGAAGATTTCTGTCTAAAATGACAAATATGATTGTGGGTTCATCCTGCCAGTTTTGCTGCCAACTACTTTCATTTTATTTTGCGTACAGCTTTTCAATCAGAACTATTGATGTGACTAATCAAATAAAAAAATAATATAAATCAATGCTTAAATTTTAAGTAAATGTTTATACATTTCATTGTAATAAATGGATAACAATTAATTGTGAACGCATCGTTCAGGTAAATTTACGCATTTTTACAGCTCTTTGTTGAATTGTGACTTGACCGAAATGCCGTACACATTGCAAGATAGGGCACCTAAAAAAATTTAAGTGAAGAGTTACACTAACTTTTCTCAACATTTACATTTGCTAAAACAGCCGAGGATTACATGAAGGCTCTTGTTGCTGTAAAACGTGTGGTTGATGCCAACGTTAAAGTTCGTGTTAAACCGGACAACAGTGGTGTTGACTTAACCAACGTTAAAATGTCAATTAACCCATTCTGTGAAATCGCAGTGGAAGAAGCGGTTCGTTTAAAAGAAAAAGGAACTGTTTCAGAAATCATTGTTGTTTCTATTGGTCCTAAAGAAGCGCAAGAACAGATCCGTTCTGCAATGGCGCTTGGTGCTGACCGCGGTATTCTGGTTGAAGCTGATGACAGCCAGCTCGGTGCGCTAGAAATTGCTAAAATCCTGAAAGGTGTTGTTGAAGCTGAACAACCACAATTAATCCTTCTAGGTAAGCAAGCCATTGATGACGACTCTAATCAGGTTGGTCAGATGCTTGGCGCTCTAATGGGTGCGGGCCAAGGTACATTTGCTTCTGAAGTGAAAGTAGATGGCGACAAAGTACAAGTAACACGTGAAGTAGACGGTGGTTTACAAACTGTTGAACTTGCACTTCCAGCCATTATTACCACTGACTTGCGTTTGAACGAGCCACGTTATGCAGCGCTTCCAAACATCATGAAAGCGCGTAAAAAACCGCTTGATAACAAGTTGCCTGCAGATTTTGGTGTAACGACCACAACTAAACTGAAAACAGTAAAAGTTGAATCACCTGCAGAGCGTAAAGCTGGCGTACAAGTGAAGTCTGTAGACGAGCTTGTAGACAAATTGAAAAACGAAGCGAAAGTGATCTAATACAGAAGGATAAAAATCATGAGTATTTTAGTTATCGCTGAGCACGACAACAAAGCATTAAACGCTGCTACTTTAAACGTTGTTGCTGCGGCGCAAAAAATCGGTGGTGATATCACTGTATTGGTTGCTGGTTCTGGCGCTCAAGCAGTTGCTGATCAAGCAGCGAAAGTTGCGGGTGTAAGCAAAGTCGTACTTGCTGATGATGCTGCTTATGCAAACCAGCTGGCTGAAAACGTAGCGAAACTGGTTGCTGAATTAGGCAAAGGTTATAGCCATATTCTTGCTGCTTCGACTACCACTGGTAAAAACATTTTACCACGTGCAGCTGCGCTTCTTGATGTGAGCATGATTACCGACATCATCGCAGTCGATGGTCCTAAAACATTCAAGCGTCCGATCTATGCAGGCAACGCGATTGCAACTGTAGAGTCGGGCGAAAATGTCGTACTGGCAACTGTTCGTGGTACAGCATTTGATGCTGTTGCTGCTGAAGGTGGTTCTGCCTCTGTAGAAGCTGCGACTGTTGCTGGCGATGCAGGCATTTCTAAGTTTATCAACGAAGAAATCGTGAAGTCTGAGCGTCCTGAATTAACAGCTGCTCGCATTGTGGTGTCTGGTGGTCGTGGTGTGGGTTCTGGTGAGAACTATCACGCGATCCTTGATCCATTGGCGGACAAGCTTGGTGCTGCACAAGGTGCATCACGTGCTGCAGTAGATGCTGGCTTCGTTCCTAACGATATGCAGGTTGGTCAAACCGGTAAAATCGTTGCACCTGACCTGTACATCGCTGTCGGTATTTCTGGTGCAATTCAGCATTTGGCCGGTATGAAAGAATCTAAAGTGATCGTTGCGATCAACAAAGATGAAGAAGCGCCAATCAATGCAGTGGCTGACTACTGGTTAGTTGGTGACTTGAACACTGTTATTCCTGAATTGGTTTCTAAAATCTAATTCCTGAATACAGTTTAAAACGCCTCTTAGTCTCGGTACCAAGAGGCGTTTTTTATTGGAAAATTTTTAAAGATACTCGGCAGTCGAAACTAGAGTATGTGATTTGGATGAAAAGTGATAAAATCCTGCTTTGCTTTTTCTCCTGTTTTGATCATGTCCTTTTCCAGAACCGCTCATATCCTGTTTATTAGTTTCCTGCTGATTGCGCTCTATGTGAGTATTTGTGTGCATACTGCGTTGAATGCACCGCTGTCAGTAACCCAGTATTTATTCAGTGAGTCGGGCGCTTTTGAAGTGCTTAGTCCTTGGCTATGGTACTTGCTGGCCATGCTGTGTCTGCTAAATACTGAAATTAAACTGAATACCCGGATATTTACCGCTGCTGCTGCGATATTGTTGGGCTTCAGGGAAATGGACTTTCATAAGCGACTGTTTGACGACAGCTTTATTAAAACCAATTTCTATCGCAGTGCTGAAATTCCGCTCATGGACAAGCTGCTGGGCTTTATTTTATTGCTCGGCATTATTTTTGTCTTTCTGGTACTGGCAAAAAAATTGGTAAACACCATACGCAGCATGAAAGATTCTTTGAATATTGCGCATTTTTTTATCTTCCTGACCATTGCCTGTGGCGGACTGAGCAAGGTTCTGGATCGCACGACGTCAACCCTCAGGGAGGAATTCAATATTCAGCTCATACCACATACGCAGGTCATGATCATGACCATTGAGGAAGGGGTGGAGGTGCTATTGCCGATTCTATTGATTGTGGCGGTGCTGACTTATCGCAAGGTACTGAGTCAAGCGCATTAAAAGACAGATTAAATCTAAGGAAGATGCCCATTTTGTGTGTGCATCTTTTTTTTGCACTGCTGTTTTTATGTATATTTTGGGTGCAAAAAAATATGGATGTGGTGCACTTGTTTTTGACGCTGAAATAACAGGAAAATGACCACTAAAATGAAGATAATTAACAAGGTTAAGCTGAATATTTCGACACAAAAATACAAGTGTTTATGCTATAATTTAGGGCTGTATTTTAGTTTTTAACTCAGTCGTTTGAGTTAATGATTTTGCTAGTTTTACGACATATAAATACAAGCCAAAACTGGCTTGTAGAATAAGGAGTATGCATGAGCGTATCGGAAATTAGACCGATTGCCATTGAGGATGAACTTAAAAGCTCATATCTCGATTATGCGATGAGCGTGATTGTGTCACGTGCATTGCCCGATGTACGAGATGGTTTAAAACCTGTTCATCGTCGTGTGCTTTTCGCAATGCACGAATTAGGCAATGACTATAACAAAGCTTATAAAAAGTCTGCACGTGTCGTCGGTGACGTGATCGGTAAATATCACCCGCATGGTGACTATGCCGTATACGAAACCATTGTACGTATGGCACAAGATTTCAGTTTGCGTTACCAGTTGGTCGATGGTCAGGGTAACTTTGGTTCGGTCGATGGCGACAGCGCAGCAGCGATGCGTTATACCGAAGTGCGTATGCGTAAACTGACCCACGAACTCTTGGCGGATCTTGAAAAAGATACCGTCGAGTGGGAAGACAACTACGATGGCTCTGAGCGTATTCCTCAGGTGATGCCCACCCGTGTACCGAACTTACTGGTTAATGGTGTAACCGGTATTGCGGTGGGTATGGCGACCAATATGGCGCCGCATAACATGACTGAAGTTGTGAATGCGTGTCTGGCCTATGCCAATGATCCCCAGATCAGCATCGAAGGGTTGATGGAACACATTTCTGGTCCGGACTTCCCGACAGGTGGTATTATTTACGGTAAATCGGGCATCGTGGATGCCTACCGTACCGGTAAAGGCCGTTTACACATCCGTGGCAAGTATCACTTCGAAGAAGATCCAAAGAATGGCCGTACCACGATCGTGTTTACGGAAATTCCATATCAGGTCAATAAAGCAAAAACCATTGAGCGTATTGCTGAACTGGTTAAAGAGAAAAAACTGGAAGGTATTTCCGAGCTGCGTGACGAGTCGGATAAAGACGGTATGCGTATCGCGATTGACTTGAAACGTGGCGAAAATGCCGAAGTGATCGTGAACAACCTGTTCCAGAACACGCAACTTGAAAACTCTTTCAGCATCAACATGGTCTGCCTGGATAATGGCCAGCCTAAACTGATGAACCTGAAAGATATTATTGCAGCGTTTATCCGTCACCGTCAGGAAGTGGTAACGCGCCGTACCATGTTCGAATTACGCAAAGCGCGTGAACGTGGTCATATCTTGGAAGGTTTAACCGTTGCTCTGGCGAATATTGATGCCATCATCGAAACTATCAAGAGTTCTGCAAACCCGGCTGAAGCACGTGAGCGTTTGCAGGCAGGTGAGTGGACAGGTGGCGGTGTATTGGCATTGCTAGAAAAAGCTGGCTCAGTTTCTGTACGTCCGGATGAGATTGAAGGTGAAGACCCAAGTCGTCCGTTTGGTCTGGATGGCGATATTTATCGTCTGTCACCCACCCAAGTCAATGCGATTATGGAACTGCGTCTGCATCGTTTAACCGGTCTTGAACAAGACAAGTTACATGCTGAATATAGTGAAATTCTGGCGCAAATTGCTGAACTGACTGCAATTTTAAATGACTTTAATCTGTTGATGAACGTAATTCGTGAAGAATTGGCTTTGATTCTTCAGCAATATGGTGATGCACGTAAAACCTCGATTGTTGAATCACGTATCGATTTCTCTCGTGAAGATCTGATTCCTGAAGAGCAAATGGTGCTGACGGTTTCAAAAACAGGTTATGCGAAAACTCAACCATTGTCTGACTACGCCGCACAGCGTCGTGGTGGTCGTGGCAAGTCTGCAACCAGCATGAAAGAAGACGATTACATTCAACATCTGATTGTGACGTCAAGTCATGCGACGGTACTTTGCTTTACCAACGTTGGTAAAGTCTATCGTCTGAAAGTGTATGAAGTGCCACAAGCATCACGTGGTGCCAAAGGTCGCCCAATGGTGAACTTGTTGCCATTAGACGAAAACGAGACCATTACCGCAATTTTACCGGTGATTGATGCACCGAAGAAATTCAAAGAACGTCTGGCGGACTTCAAAGCCTTCGTAAAAGCCAATGCTGCACAACTGCAAAGCAATGAAGTGATTAATGGTCACTTTACGGCACTTGAAGCGGCACTTGCTGAATCTGAAGAGGGTGCGGATGATATTTCTGATGCACTTCGTGTTCAATTGAAAGAGCTAGGTTTAGAACTTTCAACGACCGATCTTGATGATGACATCATCAATGATTTTGCACAGCAGGCTGAAGCGGTTCGTAAAAACTTCTATGTGTTTATGGCGACTGAATACGGTACGATTAAACGTGTAGAACTTGAACAGTTCTCGAATGTGCGTTCAAACGGTTTACGTGCGATTGAACTGAATGGCGATGACACTTTAATTGGTGTTGCGATTACTGACGGCGAACAGCAAATCATGTTGTTCTCGAACGAAGGTAAAGCCATTCGCTTCGCAGAGACTGATGTACGTTCAATGGGTCGTTCAGCCAAAGGTGTGCGCGGTATGCGCGTGACCATCGGTGCAGCAGCCTTGCTGGAAGAAAGCGAAGAAACTGAGATTGAGTCTGATGATGAAGATGCTGCAGATTCAGCATTGATCAGCCGGATTGTGTCTTTAGTCGTTGTCCCTGAAACTGGTGAAGTATTGTGTGCTTCTGAAAATGGTTATGGTAAACGTACCCCGGTGGATGACTTCCCGACCAAGAAACGTGGCGGTAAGGGTGTGATTGCACTCAAGACCTCAGAACGTAATGGTCAGTTGGTCGGTGCAGTAGCGATTGATGCATCTAAAGAGCTGATGTTAATTTCCGATGGCGGTACTTTGGTTCGTACCCGTGCCTCTGAAGTGGCTCAAACCGGTCGTAATGCACAAGGTGTTCGTCTGATCCGTCTCGGTAATGAAGAGTTACTGGTTGGTGTGGTTTCAGTTGAAGCTGTTGAAGAAGATGAGTTTGTTGAAGCGATTGAAGGTGAAGAATCTTTAGTAGCAGAAACAGATGTAGCGACTGAAACAGATACAGTAGCTGAACATGTTGAAAAAGATGGTGAAAACTCAGTAGAAGAATAAGTGTTCTATTGATAAAAAGGGCGCTTCGGCGTCCTTTTTTATAAATCTTGACTGAATGAAGGTAAGCGATGAAAACCCAATCAATGTTGTTAGCGGCAGCAGTTGCATTAAGTGGCTGTAACTCAATGGACAATATTCCAAACCCAAGTCCTGAGCAGGAACAGGCAGCACAGCTGGCCTATGAGGATTTGCGTGATGGGAAATATGACGAGTTTCTGGATCAGCTAGAGCCGCAATTGCAAACACAGTTTAAGGACAACGAAAAGCTGATGAAACGCTTTTCACGTTCAATTCCGCAAGGTGAGTACAAGTCTAAAACTTTAATGACCAAGCAGATTGAAGAAGCAACCAACCAGCCTGGCCAATATAAGATCAGCTATGAAATTGCCTATCCAAATAATCTGGTGCAGTATGATGTCAGTTTCGACCAGCCGAATGGTAGCAACAAGATTCGTAATTTTAATATTCAGGTCTTTGGCGAATCTTAATCCATAAGTTGATGACAGCATAAATCCAATGCTTTATCTGCTTTGACTCACTTGAATCAAACGTCGATAAGCCAAGAAAAAACATAAACTGCCTATCAGCCCCAGATATATCAGTTTAGGCAAAATCAGTGCGGTCGGTACACCCATCTGATTCAGTTGAATAAACATCTGCACCATTTGGGTAGAAGGCAGTATCTCAGCGATCACTTGCATCCAGATGGGCATAGCTGCATGTGGCCAGGCAGCACCGGATAAAAAAAATAGAGGGATAGAAGTAAAAACAATTACATGTCCAGCGCGTTCCGGCATATCCAGAAAACTGGCAAATAGGCAGGTGATTCCAATCACAGTATAAACGAAAACCGGCACAGCCAGCAGCATGCCGAATAGGTTACCCCCTCGCGGATAATCAAATAACCAAAAGGTAAATCCAAATAAATAAAAACAACCCAGACAGCCAATGCTCAATATCGCTAAACATAGCCCAATCAACGCATTTGAGTTTAACTGCACTTTTCTTTCGCGGTACACCAGAATCAGCATATTCAAACCTAAAAAAATGGTCTGATGAATGATGAGAGGGGCGACCGCAGGAAAGACATAACTGCCATAGCCGGAGAGCGGATTAAACAATGGAATCTGATGCACTGATAGGGCAGGAGAAAAATCTGAAACCTGGCCAAAACGTTCAGCATAGTCTGCCAAGGTCTGCTCAAGAGAGGTCGCTAAACCGATCCCCATCTGTTTGGTGACTAAAAAATTGGCAGCACTTAAGTACAGTCCTATTCCACCCGTTTCACCATGCCTTAACGTTTGCGATAAATTGTCCGGTAGCAGCAAAATCCCATCCGCTTGTTGCGATTCAACCCATGTTTTGGCTTCGGCGAAATTGCTGGTAATCGCCTTGATTTCAACATCCGGGCTTTGACGGACTTGGCTAATAATCCGCGCGCTCAAGTGACTTTGTTCTGCATCAACAATAATAATCGGTAAGGCTTCGGCTTGCTGTGCCTGATAAGCAAAGGGATAAAAGAAGCTATAAAACACCACTGATAAAATCAGCGTGGTAAAGATAGCGCCGTGGCTGGCAATATCTTTAAAGCTGCGCAGATAATAAAACCAAAGGGATTTCATCAGGCCGCTCCTTTGGCTATTTTCTTGAGAAAAATATAGGCTAGCAGTGCGTACACCACCACATAGGCCAACAAGATCCATATAGCTTGCAGTGAAATCTGCACTGGACTGCCAATCATCCATTGTTCAGTTTGTAATTTGGCATAAGGAGTAAAGGGGATAATATTGGCCCAAAACTGGGTGAATAGGGGCGCATTATTTAAGGGTAAAGTCACCCCGGCAAAGCTTAACGATGACCCACCATATACAGCAATCAAGCCGAAAGATTTACTTAAATCTTGGGTGGCCAGCACCACCGCAGCGCTTAAAAATGCATAGGCGCTATACAGCAGCAATTGTGCCAATAAAATCAGACCAAGCGAACCGGCAACAAACCAGCCGCGAATTTCAATCATCCAAAACATCCACGCCCAAGTCCATAGACTAAAAATAGCCACATAGACCAGATTTTTAGACACTAAAGCCATCCAGATGGATGAGTTGCTAATCCAGCTTGTTAAGGTCTGCCGCTTCAGTTCCTGACCGACGGAAAATGCCACACAACAACACAGCAGTAAATGCAGAACTGCGAGAATGACATAAGGTTCTAGATATAACTCATAATTCAATTGCGGATTATACAAAGGTGAGATCTTGATCTGTGGTATCGGTGCTTGGATATAGGGCAGTCGATTCACCAGATAGTGCTGTTCAGTAAACTCAGCTAGGGCTTGTAAGGTACTCACCAGCATGGCTGAAGAAATTGTATTGCCGATACTGAAATAACTCTGGTTAAAGGCAATGCTAATTTCTGCATCCTGAGCACGAACAAAACGTTGTTCGGCACCATTTGGAATATGGATATAACCCCAAATTTTATTTTCATTCAGTAGGTGTTCAACTTCAGCGACTTGCTGGGATACCGTTTCAATTTTAAGGGTATGATTGAGCGAGACATGTTGATAGATGCTTCGGCTGAGCGCACTTCGGTCTTGATCAATAATGGCAATGGGTAAATGAGTAGGCTTGCCCTGCGCAAACATGCTGCTGAATAAAATAATTACCAGAGCGGGTGCCAGCGTAACCAGGCACAGATCCCATTTTTCTCGGAGCAAATAGCGTAGTTCGCGCCATATACCCAGCCACATTAGGGTGTCTCTTTAAGTTTAAATAATACGCTCATACCGACTTTCAGTTCAGGTATGGTTTGTGTCGGTAGCAAATGCAGTTTAAAACTTCTCACATCATAGCCGCCGGTTTGGCGGGTGGTTTTAATGGTGGCAAACTCACCTTCAGCGCTAATACTTTTGATCTGAAAACTGGCTGTTTGATCCAAGGCTGGAATATAACCTTGAATGCTTTCTAATTTTTGAAATGGAGCATACTGGTCTTCGCGAATATTCAGGCTTACCCACATCTTCTCTTCAATCAGGCTGACCACGGGCACTGCGGTTGCGACCAGCTCAGATATTTTGCCATAAGTTTTAGACACCGTTCCATTGACGGGGGCCAGCAATTCGGTTTCTGCTTCTAGCGCATTGGCTTCGTTTAGAGCAGCCTGGGCAATGTCTACTTGTGCATCGGCTGAACTCTTTTGCTGCGGGGTGCTGCCACGCTTGGCACGTGCATATTGCTGATAGGCGGCCTCAGTCATTTCTAGCGCAGATTGACTGGCTGCATACAGTTCATCACGGCGCTGACGTGAAATCACACCTTCCTTAAATAGATTTTCCCCACGCTGATAAGATACTGTGGCGAGATTTTGCTGTGCTTTTAGCGATTGCCAGTTGGCATACAGACTCGCGACATTTTCTTCCTGCGAGCCACGTTCAGCTGTGGACTGTAAGGCCAAAGCCGATTGTAAAGCTGCTGTAGCTTGCTGTTTTTTAGCTGCAATTTCCGGGCTATTTAAGCGAACCAGAACATCGCCTTTTTTAACTCGCTGACCTTCTTCCACATAGATTTCTTCAATCCGGCTTGGCACTTTGGTGGCCACCTGAATCGTTTCAGCCTCGACACGACCTTGCAATTCAATCGGCGTCGGTTGATAGCTTTTCCATAATCCAAAAATAATCACGGCCAGCAGAATAGGCAGCAACGCCAGCAGTAGATATTTTTTCTTTTTGGAGATTTCAGGAGGCTGCTCATCGGTCGAGGTCGTCGCGTGATTTTCCTCTAGCGTTGCTGATTGGGTCTGTGGAGCGGGAGAGCTTTCTGTTTCGGTAGATGAAACCGCTTCATTCACAGGATCATTGGGTTTTTGATCGTCGTTCATGTTCGGCTCCATTAGCGAATATAGTGGGTATTGGTGTGTTGAATATAATTGGGAAATTCTGCAATCGAGCCATGGCTTTGTAACAGGGTGGCCAGTGACATCACATATTTATAGGCATTCAATGCAGTTTCGGCTCGTAGCCCGCTAAGCATGTTTTGGGCATCAATGACCTGTGTTGCTATTCCGATATCCTCTTTAAAGGACAACTCTTGAATGCGTAAATTTTCCTGCGCAGCTTTTAGATTTTGTTCCAACAAAGCATGACTTTGCTGTGCACTCAAGGCTTCGCTATAAGATTTATAAATCAGGTTTTCAATCTCTTGCTGGGTGCGTGAGGTGAGCAGTTCTGTGGCATAGCGTTTGAGCTCGGCCGCCTGAATATTTTTGTTTTTATCAATCCCTGAAAACAGGTTATAGCGTGCGGCAACACCGACAATCCAGTTTTGATTCTGATCCAAACTATATTCACCAAAAGCAAAGACATTGGGTTTTTTTGCTGCTTGCTGAGCTTTGACATTGGCTTGTGCTAATTGGGTATCTAGCTGCATTTTTTGAATCAGCGCAGAGTTTTGACTAAAGGTTTTCAGTAGTTGATTTAAAGCCTGTGGCTCGGTCTGATTGACAAATAAAGGTGTCGACAGTTCAGTGATACTGCTTTGTTGCAGCAGATTATTCAGTTGAAATAGACTGGCATTTAAATTGGTTTGCATATTTTGCTGACTGCGCTCGGCATTATTACGCGCCACTTCAAACTGCATGCGCTGGCCTTTGCTAATAAAACCTTGCTGTTCCATTTTTAAGGCATTGCGATAATGCTGTTGCATGGCATTCAGATTAAATACTGCTGCTGCATGGAGTTGCTTTTGCAGTTGCACATTAAAATAACTTTGAATCAGTTCGAAACGCTGCGTGTCTTGTTGCTGTTGATTACTGAGCTGACTGCGACCGACCTGAAGATTGGCAATCTCCTTGGCGCTATGAGTCAAACCACCGGTATAAAGCGGCATCATCATGGACACGGTAGGACGAATCACTTGATCTTCGAGTACGACCTTGGAGGTATCGGGAATTAAGCCTACACCGTCATGAATCGGTTGTTGTAAACCTTCTTTTAAAGGATTGGCAATATTCTCAGCTAAATTAAACTCATCAATTTTATTATTTAAGCCATTGGTGAGAGATTGCTCCAAGTTGTTTTTAAGAGCACCCAAAGGAATATCTAATTCATTACGAAAGGCATAAGCACGCACATTCAGATCGACACGTGGTAATCCCAAACCTTTTACCGCTTCAGCTTCAAGTTTCGAGGCTTGTTCCAAGCTTTGATAGGCCTGACTGCTGTAAGAAGACTGCAATAACTGTTTTTCGGCGTCTTGAAAACTCAAAGTCTGGGCGTATAGACTCTGGCTATTCAACCATAGGCCTGACAATAATCCACACCCCAAAAATAATTTACTTTTATAGTTCGTCATATTCATGCAAGCAGATGGCCAAAGTGAAGAATAAGTTGATTTGTGTACATTATAAATCAGTGGTTTGCAGCTCAGTAAGGGGCATGGTTGTAGTATTGTTTATTTTACATCTGTATTTCAACTACTGATGAAAGGACTATGAATCTTTTGAAATATACTTAGAGTTAAAATGGTTTGTGTGTAAAATATAAACACAAAAAATTATTGCTTAAATATAAAAATGGATAAAACAACTTTAGAAAATATAGCTGAATTTATTTGTGGAACTAATCCAGAAATTTATCCAATTTATAGATCTAGTAGTGAGCTGACATCATTCTTTCATCGTGTAGGAATTATGATCTACCATGATGGAACAACAAGATCTAAATGGGTATATGAGCAGCTAAATAATTTTAATAAAAATCAAATTGCTGATGTGCTTAAGAGGCTTGCTTCTCCTAAAGAATATGGAGGGAATCGTTCAAAAATTAGTGCTGCATTGAAATTGTTAAATGAAATTTTATATCCTGAAGGTTTTGAAATTATTTTGCAGGGGGTGGAGCCAAAATTCAGAAGAATTCAGATAGATTTTCAAGACAAGTCAGAGCCTGAATTAAAGCCCATTGCACGACCTAATTTTGTAGCATTAGGTTTAGAATCAGGGGTAGGAGAGATACTCGATTATCGTTGGGATGAAATTCAACGTTGTATTGGAGCTAATGCAAATCTTTCGGCAGTAATTCTTATGGGGAGCTTATTGGAAGGACTTTTATTAGGTGTTATCCATAAAAATATTAAACAAGCCAATCAGGCTACTTCTGCTCCAAAAAATCGCGAAGGAAAAGTAAAACCTTTTTCAGAGTGGAAATTAAGTGAAATGATTGACGTGGCTCATTCATTACAATGGATTGAGGTAGATGTTAAAAAATTTTCACATGCTTTAAGAGAGTTTAGAAATTTGATACATCCTTACGAACATATGCTATCAAACTTTAATCCGAATAAAGATACCACGGAAATTTCATGGTTAGTGGTGCAAGCAGCTATAAATGATCTAATGGAAACAATTAGAAATACATAAGTGTTAAACGTATCCTCATCATCTACATTGATTTTTTGACTGTAATTACAGTTCGAGATTGAAATAATTTTGTGCAAGACCTTGCCAGATATGGTTAAATGCCATCATTTTATTGTGTCTCACATAGATAAGGAAAACTCATGCGCGCGTACAACTTCTGTGCTGGTCCTGCTGCATTACCGACTGCCGTACTTGAAAAAGCTCAAGCTGAAATGCTTGACTGGCATGGCAAAGGTCTTTCGATCATGGAAATGAGCCACCGTAGTTCCGACTATGTGGCCGTGGCTGAAAAAGCGGAAGCAGACCTACGCAAACTCATGAATATTCCCGAGAACTACAAAGTATTGTTCTTGCAGGGTGGCGCATCCTTACAATTTTCGGCAATTCCATTGAACTTGCTGGGTAAAAATAACAAAGCGGACTATATCCATACCGGAATCTGGTCTGAAAAGGCCTTGAAAGAAGCGCAACGCTATGGCGATATCAATGTGGTAGAAGCAGGTATCAAAATTGATGCTAAACATGCCATCAGTGCGCAAAGCGAATGGAAGCTGTCTGCCGATGCCGCCTATGTGCACTATGCAGACAACGAAACCATTGGTGGTCTGCAGTTTGCTTCTATTCCTGAAACAGATAAGCCCCTTGTTTGTGACTATTCATCAAGCATTTTATCTGCGCCACTTGATGTATCAAAATTTGGTGTGATCTATGCAGGCGCGCAAAAGAATATCGGCCCAGCGGGTTTAACCCTGGTGATTATTCGTGAAGATTTACTGGATCAAGCCAAAGCTGAAATTCCAAGTATCTTAAAATACTCAGATCAAGCCAAAAATGGTTCTATGGTAAATACGCCGTCGACTTATGCATGGTACTTGTCTGGTCTGGTATTTGAATGGTTGCTGGAAAATGGCGGTGTAGAAGCCATGCATAAAGTGAACCTGGAAAAAGCCAATCTGCTTTATGGTTATATCGATCAAAGCGATTTTTATGCCAATCCAATCTTCAAAGAAAATCGTTCAATCATGAATGTGCCATTTACTTTGGCCAATGCAGATCTTGAAAAACAATTCCTGAAAGAAGCAGAAGCCCAGCATTTATTGAATCTTGCGGGTCACCGCTCTGTCGGTGGTATGCGTGCCAGTATTTATAATGCAGTGCCATTAGAGGGCGTACAAGCCTTGGTGAATTTTATGGATGACTTTGCAAAACGCAATGGTTAATCCCTGAAATGTAAAAACCCAGCATAGGCTGGGTTTTTTTATGCATTCGGTTATGTCAGGGAATTTAAAAAATAAAAGTATGCAGGGTAAAGCCGCAGATCAGCATTCCCAACATGAAAAAAAGGCATGACATCATATCAATATTATAGCGAGAGCTAAGATGATGCTCGACCTGGTCTAATGTTTCTTCTTGCACGATTTTCATAGATATTTATTGTCCGATCTATTTATCGTTAATACTATTTGTTGTGAGTATTTTTATCATAAAAAATTGATTAAATAAAGTACATTCTTGATTAAAGTTCATAAATTTTCATTTTATTTAAATATCAGCTTTGGATTTGTCTGAACTTATTCGTATGCGAAATCAAAGTCTTATTTTTACAAGATTTTTAGGATTCGATTGCATGTATAAAATGAATTCATGTGAATTTAACAATGTGGATAACTCGATTTTTTAAATGATTTAAATAGGTTATTAAGCTAGAAAAAATGGGTAAAAAATAATCAAAAAAATAAAATTAAAAACAGAAAATACGGATTAAACAAAGAAGATCCCTATCAAAAAGAAGACCTTCTTTGTTTATTTTAACTTAAGCCGATTTTCTATAAATATTGGCCTGAATCCACAGATTTCCACGAATATATTGACCAATCTGGAAATTTTTATGCTGCTCATTCCGCGTTGCAATCCGGATCAAGGTGGCTGGTTGACCTTCATCATGAATCAGCGTGACATCATACAGGGTATAGTCCTGATCCATAAACTGCATGGCAGTTTTACCGACAATATTGCCCTGAAACCAGGCTTCATCTTCCTGGCCCATGGTTTCACCATAAAGATAAGCCACCATTTTAGAGAAATCTACAGTAACAGGTGCTTTATCTTCTTCTGAGTGTGGCTGCCAGGCATCAATCTGTTCCTGCAAATTATCGGGTGCCACGCCCTGGTTGGCTGCCAGAATATCATTCAAGGCACGGTGATGCTTGATCGAAGCCGGATCATCCACCACCAGATGTTCATGGTCAGCCACTGCTTCAAGCTCATAGGCCCAAGCATTCAGATTCACCACATAGGACTGGTCTTTTTCATAATGCGGATGATTGACGCTATACAGACTATCGAAAGCATAAATAATATTGTTGGCACCCAGATTCAGACGTAATACCGCCTGAGTATTGGATTTGCAGGAAATAATTCGGTCGATGGTCGCTTTGACCTGATAAGGACTGTCAAAGCAGGGGAATGCAGTTTTTACTGCTTGCGGCTTATTATTTTCTATGGCGATCACTTGGCTCAATTGCACCGCAGTTTTGCTCGGCCCCTGAATCAGCCAGGTATTTTCATCCATATCACATTCTTGTGTGCAAATGCCCATCGGCATAATAGGCGCATCAAGAGCTTTGCCTAACCACTGTGGCACATCTGTACCTGGATTCTCGGTGAGTAATGTCCAGTGTTCGACGTGACTACCGAAATTCTGATCATCAATGGTGATGATCTCTGGGCTATTCTGATTTTTCATATGCACAATTGATCTTGGATGACTTATTTATAGTTAATCGAGGGTCATTGCGATTTTTCAAGTCAATCGAATGAATTTTCAAATTAAATGCAGCCAATTTTTTTCTAGACTAAATCACAGTCGTTGCTCAAATCAAATAGATTCAAAAAACATGAGCGACAGCAGCGATGAAAATGCAACGATTTAATCATCAACCTGATCCTCTCAATTTGCTAGAATACCCAGGATTTATACCTTAATGGGAAACCCTGTGTTGCCATTCAAACTTTGGGTCGATGCTGATGCATTACCCCGTATTTTAAGAGATGTGATTATCCGTGCGTCGGATCGCTATCAGTTGGAAGTGACTTTTGTGGCTAATCAGTCGGTGGGCATTACGCCTTCAGTCCGGATTAATTCAATTCAGGTGATGAGTGGCGCTGATGCTGCAGATAAAGAGATTATTCTGCGCATGAAAGAGCATGATATTGTCATGACCCAAGATATTCCCCTGGCGGCAGAAGTGATTGAAAAGGGCGGGATTGCCATTCATCCACGCGGTGAAGTGTATACCACGGCCAATGTCAAAGCACGTTTACATCTAAGAGACTTTATGGATAGTTTGCGTGGTGCCGGTGTACAAACGGGTGGGCCACCTCCGATTTCAGAGCGGGATAAGCGTGAATTTTCAAGCGCACTGGATCAAACCATTCAAAAACAAAAACGTAAAACATCTGCACTTTAAGAGCAATCGCGCATGCCAACACACACCAATATGGTTGTGACCTATCTTTTATTGGTTTTTATCTGGGCCACTACACCGCTAGCCATTGTCTGGAGTGTAAGCGATCTGCATCCGCTCTGGGCACTGGCACTGCGATTTTTTCTGGCATTGCCTTTTGCATTTATCTTGTTGTGGCTGTTTAAAACCCGTTTTCCTGTCGATTCTCTCTCGATGCACAGTTATCTGGCTGGAGCTTGCAGTTTTATTGGCTCGCAGATTTTTACCTATCTGGCCACGGATTATCTCAGCTCAGGCATTATTGCGCTGATGTTTGGTCTGGCACCTATTATTACCGGATTGATTGGCCGTTTCGTGTTTCAGCTCAAGCTCTATCCTTCACAGTGGTGCGGGATGGCGATTGCCCTGACTGGTTTGGCGGTGATTTGCCTCGGTGGCAAAGACCAGCACATTCAGCCAATCGGTATTGGTCTGATGCTACTGAGTGTGTTTATCTATTGTGTTTCGATGTTTTGGGTCAAAAAAGTCAATGCACCCTTACAACCGATGGCGCAAGCGGCCGGTTCCATTGCAGTTTCAGCAGTCATGGCCTGTGCCATGTTGCCATTTATCTGGCAATTTGCGCCAACCCAAATGCCTCAGGCAAAATCACTGATCGGGCTAGGATATGCCGTGGTGATGGCTTCGCTGATTGCCATGTTCTGTTATTTTAAACTGGTACAGAAAATCAGGGCGACCACCTTGTCTTTGACGACGGTATTGACTCCAATGCTTGCTTTATTCGTAGGTGTGCTTTTGAATGATGAGAGCTTGTCGGGTGAGGCCTTAATCGGTGTCGGTATTTTGTTGACGGGTTTATTGTTGTATTTTTCCAGAGAAATTAAAGCGAGCTATGCAGCTCGCCTTCCATCCAGTATTCACAATGACTAAATCAGTGATTTAAGCAAAGTTGGCTTTGACACATTCACCCAGTTTGACACGGTCTTGTGGGTGCATGGTAATGAAATAAGCACCGGTCCGGAATTTGCTATTTTCTTCTTCACGACTGTAGGCCACCTGGGCGGTTGCCGCAATATGGAAGAAATTTTCCGGGTGGCTTAAAGTCACGTGCAGATAGGTGCCTTCAGTGATGGGGCGGTCACTAAAGAAACTAAAACCGGTTTCCGAAAAGTTCACCTGCTCTGGTACAGGTAACATGCTTTGTACAATTGCGTCATACAAAGAACCGGTAATAAGGTTTAATTTTTGGTTGAATAAGGATAAGATTCGAGCAATTTGTTGATCTTTTTCAGATAATTGTTCTAATTCGTAGTTAACCGCATGATCAAATTGATCTAGCTCTGCAAGTAGTAGAAAATAGCGGGGCAAGACAAAGTTAGAGTCATAAGGATCATTTAAGGCAACATCATCGGAAATAATCTGATAATTAATTCGTAAGGCAGCATCGATGCGAGACATAACGCGTCTTTCCGTGTATCCGTTTGGATGCTGTACATTTTCCATAATTTATTACCTCGGACTAGATGGTTATGTTTAAACCAATCTCGCTGTATATAGGGTTGAAATATACTCGCGCACGGCGTAGTAACCACTTCATTTCTTTTATTGCATTGGTCTCAATGATCGGTCTCACGCTCGGTGTAGCAGTCCTCATTACAGTTTTGTCTGTGATGAATGGGTTTGACCGAGAGTTGAAAAATCGTGTCTTGGGAATGATACCTCAAGCTACTGTTTCTTCAACGCAAATTCTAACAAATTGGCCCGAACTTGCAAAGCAGATTGAGCAGCATGAGCATGTCCAGGGGGTTGCACCATTTACCCAATTACAGGGCATGCTGACGGCACAGGGACAGGTTGCCGGGATTATGGTCAGCGGGATTGAACCCGAGTATGAGAAAAAAGTATCCATTATACAAAACCATATGGTCGAGGGCAGTATTGATAGCCTGAAAAAAGGTGAATTTGGTATTGTTCTGGGCAAGCAGATGACCGATGCCATGGGGGTCGGTTTAAACGATAATATTACTCTGGTATTGCCAGAGGCGACCCCTTCACCAGCAGGTGTGGTGCCTCGTTTCAAGCGCTTTAAAGTGGTGGGAATTTTCAGTATTGGTGCTGAAGTCGACTCGATGATGGGATATATCGCTTTAAATGATGCTTCAACTTTATTGCGCCTACCAGATGGTGCACAAGGCGTGCGTTTAAAACTGGATGATATTTTTGTCGCACCGCAAGTGTCTCAGGAAATCGTGCGAGATTTACCAGCCAACTTCTACGCATCTGACTGGACTTATACTCATGGTAATCTGTTCAGCGCGATCCAGATGGAAAAAGCCATGGTCAGCTTGTTATTATTCCTGATTGTGCTGGTCGCGGCATTTAATATCGTTTCATCACTGGTGATGGTGGTGACGGATAAAAAATCGGACATTGCGATTTTACGGACTTTGGGTGCTTCGCCTGCCACCATTACCAAAATCTTTATGGTGCAAGGCACGGTGATTGGGGTGATTGGGACATGTGCCGGCGCAATCCTCGGGATTATTGCAGCGACCAGTATCAGTAGCTTTATCGGCTGGTTAAACAATACTTTGGGTCTGAATATGTTTGATGCCTATTTTATCAATTATCTACCTTCTTATTTACGCTGGCAGGATGTCTTGGTGATTGTCGGCTTGTCATTGGCCTTAAGTTTTGTCGCGACGATTTACCCCGCTTTACGTGCAGCAAAAATTCAACCGGCAGAGGCTTTGCGTTATGAGTAATCTGATTTTAGATGCCCAGAATATTCACAAATCCTTTACCGATGGCAAAGCCACCGTCGATGTGATTCGAGGCTTGTCGCTGCAGGTCAAAGCAGGTGAGTTTGTCTCGATTGTCGGTTCGAGTGGTTCTGGTAAAAGTACCTTATTGCATGTTTTGGGTGGACTGGATCGACCAACATCAGGGCAAGTGATGGTCAATGGTCGCCGTTTCGATACCTTGTCCGAAGCAGAGCGTGGCTATGTGCGCAATGAGCATTTGGGTTTTGTGTATCAGTTTCATCATCTGTTGCCAGAATTTACGGCACTGGAAAATGTAGCCATGCCCCTGATGCTCCGCGATAATGTGAAGTTTAAAGAAGCCAAACAGCAGGCTGAATACTTGCTGGAGCGGGTTGGTCTTTCGCATCGTCTGACACATAAGCCAGGTGAATTATCTGGAGGTGAGCGCCAGCGTGTGGCCTTAGCGCGTGCAGTGGTGGGCAAACCTAAACTGATGATGGCGGATGAACCGACCGGAAATCTGGATCGTAAGACTGCAGCAAAGATTTTTGAACTGCTCACCGAATTGCAACGTGAATTCAATATGGCGATGCTGATTGTGACGCATGATGAACAACTGGCACATGCTGCAGACCGAATTTTACATATGCAGGATGGTCTGTGGGTCACACCCTAAATCAAGAGAATATTCGCATTTGATTGAAGCTCACTCCGGTGGGCTTTATTATTGGGTGAAATAATAACCATAAAGAATAAGATCCAATGTTGCAGTGGCTGTGTATCGGCTGGATTTTAGGTCTGGCCTGTATGGGGAAAAGTTTTCTGTCTGTTCAACTGAGCAGCACGGTCGTTCTAATCGCGGTATTACTGTGGTATCTGGGTTGCCGTAAATTAAAGCACATTTTCAACACACCATTCAGTAATTTGGCCATGACTGGTTCAAGCCTGTTGTTAGGATTATTTCTAGGCCATGGCTATGCCAATCTGCAACTGTCTGAACGCTTGTCGACGCGTGAACATGAAGTCTCCGAAAAACAGATTGTGGTGCATATCAAAGACCTGAATAAACTTGGTGAGCAGAATATCCAGCAAGCTCTGCATGTGCTCAGCCCTGATGGCAGTACAGTTAAATGGATGGGCTTTTTGCCTGTCCAAGAACCCGTGACTCAATCCAGTTTGATAAATGCGCAGATAAAGCAGCACCTCCTTGAACTTGGACGATATTACTTAATTCAAGGCCAAATCCGACCTCATCATAGTTATGCCACCCCCGGATCTTTTGACGCTGAAAAGTGGGCATTACAGCAAAATATCATGGCCGGTTTCCGAATCAAGAGCATTCAGGAGTTACAACCGCAACAACTTTATGCGCTTGGTCATGGCAAATATTTACGCCAGCAGCAAAATTTAAGCCCGCGAATTTTACTTTGGGTAGAGCGGCAGCGACTGGCATTAAGAGAATTCGTAGCCAGGCAACCCGTACAGCATAAAGGTTTGTTATTGGCCTTATTAAGCGGTGATGAAAGCCTGTTAGATCCGGCGACAGAGCGACAATTCCAGCGTTTTGGTATGAGCCATTTATTAGCCATTTCCGGGCCGCACGTTCTGATCTTTGCCTTGATGGTCTGTGGTACTTTGCAATATCTGATTTCAAGATTTATGCCGCATATTTATCTGAAATGGCCAAGGCAGTATTTTTTGAGCCTGCCTTTTTTACTATGTGTCTTGCTGTACTGCGCCTTTGTGGGCTTTGAAATTCCAGCGCTACGCACTTTATTGATCTGCGTGATTGTGACCTTTACCTTGTTGCTCAGGCAAAATGTGCAAGCTTTAAAATTACTGATTCTGAGTGCTGCCTTATTATTGCTCTTTGATCCTTTCAGTATTTTGTCGGCTGCATTCTGGCTGTCTTATGGGGCCTGTTTTGTTTTGCTGCGAATCTATCAGACCATTCAGCAGCAACCGCGTCAGATAGAACAAACCTTATTACAACGGTTGTATTTTGCGTTGAAAGTGCTGCTGGAATCACAATGGAAAATCTTTCTGGCGCTATTTCCCTTGATGATGCTGTTTTTTAAGCAAATCGCCTGGATTACCCCATTCAGTAACTTGGTCGCGATTCCATGGATTGGGCTGCTAATAGTTCCAGTCGATATTCTGGCGGCTTTGTTGTTTTTTATTTCAGAGCCACTTTCCAGTGTGGTATTTCAATTGAATAATGTTTTCATTCACATGCTGCTGGCATTTCTGGATCTGCTTGATCGGCTGTTTGCTCCACAACTGATTCCGGTGGCGATGAATGTCTGGATGATTGCGCTGTGTATTCTGGCCTTAATGATTGTATTTTTACCGCGTGGCCTATTGCCCAAAAGCTGGACGGCGCTTGCCTGTGTGCCACTGTGTATTCCTCAGCTCAATCAGCATGCATTTCAGCTCTCTATTCTGGATGTGGGGCAGGGACAAGCAATTTTTCTTCGGGATGGAGCACGCAGTATGATGATCGATATGGGTGGCTATTATGATGAAGAAAAATTCAGTATCGGTCGACAGGTGATTCTGCCATTTCTGTCTGTGCAAGGTGTGGGTAAGCTGGATCAACTGATTTTAACCCATCTGGATCAAGATCATAGTGGCGCTTATCACAGTATTAAACATCAATTGAAAATTAAAGAGGTATCGTCCAATCAGATTCCTGAAATAGCGCACTCCTCCCGTTTTCAGTTCTGTCATCAAGGTCAGCAGTGGCAATGGTCTGAAGATATTCAGTTTAAAATTCTGGCACCTCGGCAGCAGCAGTTAAATACAGCCCATTTCAATAAAAATGAACGGTCTTGTGTGGTATATCTGCAAGTTAAAAATGCCGGGCCTTATCAAAATTTTTTACTCATGGGCGATGCGGGTTGGGAGACTGAGTATCAGCTGCTCCAAGATTATCCTGAGCTTAAAGTTGATGTGCTGGTGCTTGGACATCATGGCAGTCAGCACAGCTCAGCCTATCAGTTTTTAGAAGTTTTACAGCCTAAACTGGCAATTGTTTCGGCAGGGAAATTTAACCGTTATGGTCATCCGAGCCAATTGACTCAGCAGCGGCTCAAAGCCCTCAATATTCCGTTACTGAATACGGCAGAGCAGGGTAGTCTGCACTTTCAGCAACAAGACTCAAAACTGGTACTTTCAGCCGAACGACATCAATGGCAATGGTTATATCGTCAGCCTTTAAGTCACTGATTCTAAAGCGGGCGAAGCTTCATGTAATTCCTGAGTTCTTAACGCATTTACTTTGCCTAAAGCCTGTTCATGCTCCAGTGTATAAAGATTGCCCAAGCCCTGATGTGCATTAAAGCGTTTATAGCTCCAGTGATAATGTTCAGGATGGCGGCGGATTAAATCTTCAATACTGTTGATAATAACTTGCGTACCCTGATTGGCATTGCCACTATAAATTTTCTCATCAACTGCCTCGATGAAGATATCAAAACCATCTTCGGTATTCCGCAGGGCATATAGAAACAGGGCGCGGGCTTTGGTCTTTTGAATCAGCTTGGCACTTAAATTACTGGTGGCCAAAGGCACCCCAAAATACGGTATATATTCACCACCGACATTTGGGGTATGGTCTGGCAAGATCACGGTGGTGCCACCTTGTTTTAAGGCCTTAAAAATCTGACGGACGCCAGATTCATCGGTCGGCACCAGATGTGCCTGTTCGCGGCTACGCGCAGCCCGTACAAACTGATCCGCTGCCTGATTTTTTACAGGTTTATACATAATGGTCATGGAAGTAAACTGGGCGACATAGGCATTCATGATTTCCCAGGTACCAAAATGTGGCACGATTAACACCAGGCCTTTATTTTGTGCCAGTGCATCATGCAGTAGATCTTCGCCAATGACGCGATGCACCCGTTTGATATTTTTCTGATTAGTTGAGCCCCAAATGGTAAAAAACTCGAAATATGACATTAATTCATTGCGAACCGCAGCACGGTTAATACGCTCACGTTCGTCATTGGACAGTTCAGAAAGGCTGATCTCGAGATTGAGGCGAATGATTTCCGAAGTTTTGGTGACTTTGAAACTGTTCACAATAAAGGCCAGAAGACGGGCCATCCATCGAGAAACCGGAAGCGGTTGGCGGCTAATGTATTTGAGTAAACCGTAAGCTGAATTCCGTGAGTCCTGTTTGGTCATTGATTTCGTCTAAGTACAATAAAAAGAGAACAAAATTTATTATAGGCGAAAACGTTTTGTTTAGACAGAATTACCCGATTCAGTGTATATAATGGGTTCAATATAAATCAATTTATTGGATTATTTATGTCCGATTGGCCACCAAAACCTGAAAATCAAATACAAAATACGCAACAGCCAGTTCAACCGACTGGTCCGGAATGGAAATTGCTGGAAAAAGCGGTTTTAGCTTCGGTTGAAGAGCAGCGTCGTGCGCGCCGTTGGGGAATTTTCTTTAAATTCCTGACTTTTGCTTATCTGCTTGTGGTGATTTTGGCACTCGGCAAGAGCTGTAGTTCAGTTTCCTCAGATGCCAGCGCTGGCGCAGGTGCTCATATTGCCGTCGTCGATATTATTGGTACGATTGCTGCCGACAAGCAGAGTGTCAACAGTAGCAATACGATTAAATCGCTGAAAAAAGCTTTTGAAAATAAACAGAGTAAAGCCGTAGTGCTGAATGTCAACTCGCCGGGTGGTTCACCGGTACAGTCCGATGAAATCTGGCAAGAAATTCAGTATTTGAAAAAGCAGTATCCCGAGAAAAAACTCTATGCAGTGATCGGTGATACCGGTGCTTCAGGTGCTTATTATATCGCTTCTGCTGCGGATGAGATCATTGTCAATCCATCGAGTTTAGTCGGTTCGATTGGTGTGATCATGCCAAATTATGGCGTGAGTAATTTGCTGCAAAAGCTTGGTGTTGAAGATCGCACCATGACTTCAGGTGACAATAAAGCCTTGCTGTCGATGACTCAACCAGTCGATCCTGCACAAAAAGCCCATGTACAAGGTGTCTTGGATAATGTGCATAGTCACTTTATTAATGCGGTAAAACAGGGGCGTGGTAATAAACTGAAATCAACCGATCCTGCGATTTTCTCTGGTTTGTTCTGGACCGGTGATCAGGCGGTGAAACTAGGAATCGCAGATCGGATTGGAAGTTTAAACACCTTGAAGCGCGAACTTAAAACTGAAAGAGCCTTGAATTATACGATTGAATATAGTCCATTTGAGTCCGTATTGGGTCGCATGGGCTCATCGATTGGTGACGGAATTGCCACTTCAGTTGCGCAGAAACTTCAGTCAGAAAACAGTACGACATTGCAATGAAACCATTGATTCATTTCGCGCACGCCAATGGCGTGCCATCGAAAGTCTATCAAAAGCTGTTTGATGGACTGCAAGATGATTACGATATTATCTATGTGCCGCTCTTAGGGCCTGATAAACGTTATCCAGTGGATAATCATTGGAAAAGCCTGACTCAGCAAGTGATTGACAGTATTGTGCGTCAGTCAAAAGGTCGACCGGTGATTGGTTTGGGACATTCTCTAGGATCAGTATTAACTTTCCAGGCTACCTTACAGCGTCCCGAACTGTTTTCGCAGATGATCATGCTGGACCCGCCGATGATTATGGGTAAAGAAGCCTTTGCCTTGCATCTTGCGAAAACTTTGCGCTTAAAAGCTTTGGACAGAATGTCTCCGGCAGGTCTGTCCAAGCGCCGTCGTGATCATTGGGATTCACGTGAACAGGCAGCAGCGTTGTTGCGTCCTAAAGGTTTTTATCAAGACTTTGATGCCGATTGCTTCCAGGCCTATATTGAGCATGCCTTGCAAGATGATCCGATTCGGGGCGGAGTAGAACTCACCATCCCTAAAAAGGATGAAGTGGCCGTGTTTAGAACCAATCCCTCACTGTGGTGGTTGCCTCAGGCGAAACCGAAAGTTCCGGTACATTTGGTCGTGGCTGAGCAAGGTCCATTTCTGGCCCGCAAGTTCCCGCAGCAGGTCGAAAAGAAATTTGGTATTCCTTTTACCGTGGTAGAGGGAGGACATATGTTTCCCTTGGAACAACCCGATCAGGTAGCGGACTTGGTAAAGCAATTGATTCAGCAACAATCTGTTTGAATCATTAAAAAGAGAATATAAAAAACGCATCCGAGGATGCGTTTTTTATATTTAAATGATGTTAAAACTTGCAGAATTGAACAGGTTCTTGCATTTTCTCGTTTCGATATAGCACACCGTCTTCAGTGTATTGAATCGCACCGCTGCAAATCCATTCTACGACTTGAGGATAGATTACATGTTCAAGGCTATGCACACGCATTGCCAAACTGTCTACCGTATCGTGGTGAGAAACCTTGAGCACACCTTGAGCAAGCGCTTGGCCTGCGTCAAGTTCAGCCGTGACATAATGCACCGTACAGCCGTGCAGAACATCACCGGTATTGAGTACACGCTGATGGGTATGCATGCCTTTGTAATAAGGCAATAGAGAAGGGTGAATGTTCAACATTTTCCCCTCCCAGGCTTTTACAAATTTTTCACTTAAAATTCGCATAAAGCCGGCAAGTACCACCAGATCCGCATCCCAGTCCAGCAGTTGCTGATGCATCACATCATCAAACGCTTCTCGGTTTGGATATTGCCTGTGTTCAATAACTGCAGTTTGAATTCCTGCTTGTTGCGCACGCGTTAAAGCAAAGGCTTCAGGTTTATTGGAAATCACGCCGACAATTTGCCCTGAAAGATTGGCATCAATCAAGGCTTGTAGATTTGATCCGCTACCTGAAACAAGTACAGCAATTTTAATCATGCGAAATTATGCGAAGATCACACGAATTTTTTCGTCTGCACCTGCAACCGATTCAGCATTGTCTTGAATCTGACCCATTGTCCATGCTTTCTCACCAAGACCGTTGAGTAATTCAACAGTTTTGTCAGCTTCATTTGCATCAACCACAAGCACCATGCCGACGCCACAGTTAAAGGTACGATACATTTCAAACTGCTCTACACCGCCTTCACGTTGTAGAAGTTTGAATAGCTCAGGCCATTCCCAAGAAGATTCATTCACAAGCGCTTGAGCACCATTTGGAAGGACGCGAGGTAAGTTACCTGGCAAACCGCCACCGGTGATGTGCGCCATTGCGTGTACATCGACATGTTTAAGCAATTCGAGAATCGATTTGACATAAATACGGGTTGGTTCCATTGCAACATCTGCAAGTGGGCGACCATCAACGATTTGAGTTAAATCAACATTTTTCACGTCTAGAATTTTACGAAGCAGTGAGTAACCGTTTGAGTGCGCACCTGAAGAAGCAACACCAACTAAAACGTCACCGGCTTTGACTTTAGAGCCATCAATAATTTTGCTTTGCTCAACGACACCGACACAGAAACCTGCAAGATCGTAATCTTCGCCTTCATACATGCCTGGCATTTCAGCAGTTTCACCGCCGACCAGTGCACAGCCAGCAAGCTCACAACCAGTACCGATACCAGTGACAACATTTGCAGCAACATCCACATTCAAATGACCAGTTGCATAATAGTCGAGGAAGAACAGTGGTTCAGCACCACACACGAGAAGGTCGTTAACACACATTGCCACCAGGTCTTGACCAATTGTGTCATGACGGTTCAAATTCAATGCTAAACGTAATTTTGTACCCACACCATCTGTGCCAGATACGAGAACAGGTTCTTCATAACCTTTAGGAATTTTACAAAGTGCACCAAAGCCACCTAGACCGCCCATAACTTCGGGACGTGAGGTACGCTTAGCGACAGATTTGATACGATCGACTAACGCGTCGCCCGCTTCAATGTCGACACCTGCATCTTTGTAGCTTAAACCAGTATTTGGGGTAGAAGTTGAGTTGCTCATAATGAAGTCTCCGCATTCGCGATGGCGATTATAACCTGAATATATAAAACTCTTATGGTATTTCTGATCTAAAATGCTATCTTTATTGAAATATTTTAATTTTTAGAATGATTAATAGAGAAAAGGCGAAACTTTATGGTAGATCGCACATTGCGTCGCGTGTTTATCCTAGCTGGGATAGCTTTATTGTTATGGACTTTATACTTATTAAAACCCGTTGTAATTCCATTTGTTGCAGCACTTTTAGTGGCTTATCTATTTAGCCCGCTGGTGGATAAATTGCATGATGTGGGTCTGCCGCGTTGGCTTTCTATTAGTATTGTTTTTATCGGAATCGGAATTGTACTGACCTTGGCCATCTGGTATTTAGTGCCACTGATCTGGCAACAGTTGATGTATGCACGTGACAATATACCCGCGATCATTGGATGGATTAATTCGACCTTTTTACCATGGTTGTCCAATACCTTTAATGTCGTTGAAATGGAAATTGATACCAATCAGATTTCTGATGTGGTCATGAATTATGTACAAACCAATTATAGCGCAGACAGTATTCAGGCATTCTTGTTACGCCTTGCTCAATCCGGAATTAATTTTCTCCAGATTGGCGGTACGATTGTCTTAATTCCCATCATTGCCTTCTATTTCCTGCTGGATTGGGATCGTATGCTGGGGAGCTTGCGCCGCCTGATTCCGCGTCCTTATGAAAAAAGTACACTAAAAATTGTAGGCGAATGTCATAGCGTGCTGGGTGCTTTTGTTAAAGGGCAGTTTCTGGTCATGATCTTGCTGGGAATTGTCTATGCGGTGGGCTTGCAACTGATTGGTCTTGAGGTTGGATTGATTATTGGTATGGTGGCAGGTCTGGCCAGTATTATTCCTTATCTGGGCTTTGCAGTCGGTATTATTGCAGCGGTGATTGCGACCTTATTGCAATTTGGGATTGACTGGTGGCAACTGGTATTGGTCGGCATTGTGTTTATGGTCGGACAGGCAGTTGAAGGTTATATTCTGCAACCATTCTTGCTGGGCGATAAAATTGGTCTTTCTCCTGTTGCCGTAGTATTTGCCGTATTGGCAGGTGCACAGCTGGCAGGCTTCCTGGGAATGCTGATTGCATTACCGGTGGCAGCCGTGATTGTGGTACTACTGCGGCATGTACGCGAGTACTATGAACACACAACATTTTATGGAGATCGGGCCATTGTGATGCAAGATGCCTCTACCGGTTCAATCAATATCGAAACAGCAGACTTAGATGTTGATATTGAAATGAAAAAGCCAGAGAAAAAACCGCTGCAAGCAGAGGAGAACTCAAGTAAAATTCATGACCCCCATGGTAAAGACTCATAAGGCCAAAAAATCATATGCGTCAATTGCAGTTAGATATAGAACCTCAGCTTGATGCCCGAATCAGTGATTTTTCAGGGCCAGGTTGGGGGCATGTGATTGATGCAGTGCGTCAATTGCATGCAGGCTTAATCAGCCGTTTTTATGTCTATGGTGGGGCGGGAACAGGCAAAAGTCATTTATTGTCAGCCATCTGTGACTCTTATCTTGAAGTAGGGAAATCTGCGATTCAGGTATCTTTACTTGAGCTTCTAGATGCCCCGACCGAGGCAATTACCTCGCTGGATCGTTTTGATCTGGTGGCACTTGATGATATCGAAGCGATTAGTGGCGTACCCCATTGGCAACGCGCCGTCTTTCACTTGATTAATTATAATAATGAAGGTGGTGGACAGTTGGTGTTTTCGTCACGTTTTGCACCTATCGAACTCAAACTTGAATTGCCAGATTTACAATCCCGTCTTACGCAGGCGGTCAGTACCCGTGTTCCGAGTGGCAGTTTGTATGCTGATCGCTATGCGCTGGTTTCCTCGGTACTCGATCGTCGTGGGATCCATTTAGACCCTCAAATCTTTGACTATTTACTAAGCCATGGACCACATCAAACTTCAGTGCTGCTTCAAAGATTAGAGCAGATTATTCAATTACTTAAAGGAGAAAAGCTGAAAGTCAGCAATGCCAATCTGCGGCAGATATATGCCTTGATTGACGAATATCGGTAAATCATAAAAATTCTTGAGTAATTACTCAGTCTATGCCACAGTAAGGCAAAATAATTCGCTGTTGCAAGGATTCTGCAACTTTAGAAGAAAAAGAAAGAAATAAAAACTAAGGAGAAGGTTATGCTCAAGAAGAGCATAGGCATAGCTTTGCTATGTATAGCGGGGCAGTCGTATAGTGCAGATATTATTGTAACCACTACAGAAGATATTGAAAAAGATGACAAGGAATGTTCACTTCGAGAAGCTGTTGAGTATGTTAACCGTGGCTTAGCCAAAGAAGGTTTTATGGGATGTGGTGGAGAAAATTCATCCAGTACCATTATTTTAAAAGAAAAAAATACCTATGTGTTGAACCAGCATATCGCGATTAAAAAATCTCTTACCATCCGTTCGGTCGCAGAAAATGATGGCGAATTCAGTACGGATGAAAAAGCATTAGGCTTGCATAATGCCCATATTCAAATGAAAGGTACCGATAATCTTTTCCGGATCAACAGTACAGATACACTGGTTCAGTTAAATTTGAAAGAACTGGATCTCGAAGGCTGTGGTAAAACCAGTTGTGCTGAACAAGGTGGTCTAATTTATAATAAAGGTCAGCTAATTCTAGAATATAACCGTCTATTTAATGCTGCTGCCAACTTGGGTGGGGCAATTTATAATGCTGGCAAGTTTGGTCAGAACTTAACAAGCCGTGCAGAAATTAAAAATAGTCTGGTCGAAAATAACAAAGCCCAACGAGGCGCGATCCTGTATAGCGAGCTACCTGATTTCCTTATTTTGCAAAGTGTACTTAAAAATAATCAGACACTGGATAATTCAGCGACCAATATTTTTAGTGCAGGACAGTTTGCTGACTCCAGTAAAGATCAAGGTATTAGTGGGGAGGTATTAAGTAGTACGATATTAAAAAATAAGGGTGTACTTATTAATGTCATGGACGGGATGGGATTGAATAATCTCACCATAGTTGACAATGAAAATACTGCTTTGCGTATCCATGCCCCGTATGGCAGAGCTTATGTGGCAAATAGCATTATTTTAAGAAATGGTGCACGGGATTGCCAAATTATCACTGGTGACAAGACTTTGTCGCAAAATAATCTGCTGACAGCCTCCTGTGGTGTGGGGGATACAGTCGCACCAAATCAGTTCTGGAGTGGTACACGACTTTTTGCTGAATCCTCAGATAAAAGTGAAGGTGCTTGTCAGACCCTAGAAGAAAATAATAATGCCATACTTTGTCCATACAGCGTTCCTAAAGGACAACTTCTCGGTTATATGCGCCCACGAATTTTGTTGAACTATATCCTTGTAAATGAATCGCCAATTGTGAATAGAGGCACAGGATTGAATCTGGCAAATCCAACGGTAGCATGTGAAGCGGCAGATCAGCGCGGGATCAACCGTTTGATGGATAACCTGTTTTGTGATCGAGGTGCTATTGAAATCACGATCCCAACTTCGGGTAGTCTGGTGGGACAAGACCTGTTAAAGGGTGAAAATGCTAAGTTTTCAATTGAATCTTATCTGGGAGATAGTGATTTAATCCCAAAAGAACAGTGTAATGCCATTGTTGGTCAGAATCCGACGGGTGAGCCTTGGCAAGATGGTTGTTTGAAAGTAGTACAAACCAAAACAGCTTCCAAAGGTAAAACAGTCATCGATATTCATGGCAATGTGGTGTATACCCCAGATTCGACTTGGCATGGGGCAGATATCTTCGAGCTGCAAGTGGTAACCACATCCACGCGATTTAATAAAAGTAAACCTTATCTGACCATTACCACTCAAATCGTGCAGGAGCCAAAAAATGAAATGGAAGACAAATCAGTCAAAACTTCAGGTGGTGCATGGGGCTTTGGTGGGCTACTGATTTTAATTGGGTTAATGGGTTTGCGCCGTGAATTAAAAGATTAAGGAAAAATCATGAAAAATTATAAAAAAGGACTGCTTGCGGCCATGATTTTATCTGCCATGAGTTTGATGGCAGCCGAAGATAAAACCATCTATGTCACCACTTTGGTGGATGAAGACGGAGAGAACAGTAATGCCTGCTCTTTGCGAGAAGCGATTAAAACTGCAAAATTAGATAAATCCTATGGCGGATGTAACGTCGGCCGTACGCTTCGGCTGGATGGTTCAGCCCCAGACGTGATTCAGCTTGAAGCGGGTGAATACAAATTAGACAGCGAACTTGTCATTGAGTCCGCGCTCAAAATTTATGGAAAAACGCCCTTTAGTTATACCAGTCGTAGTCCGATTACGAATTTATACCCAACCCGTGATGCTTTAAAAACCACGATTTCAGGTCAGGGAAAAACCCGTCTCTTTAACAGTATGGCCAGTCAATCCAGTCTGGAAGTCTATCATCTCATCTTAAAAGATGGTTATGCGGCAAAAAATACACAGGATAAGGGCAATGGCGGTACCTTTTATGTCGCGGGCCCCTTAAGCATTAATAGCAGTGAAATCGTAAATTCCCGGGCAGATGCAGAAGGGGGTGCTATTTATACGGTGGCGATGAATACCGAAAGGAGTGTGATCATCCAGGATTCGCTGCTTCACCAAAATAAGGCAAGTTCATATGGTAGTGTGCTGGCTATGGATTGCCAGGGGAATTTAGGGACGACTCAAACCAATGTAAAAGTTAGTTCTAGTAGTATTGTTAAAAATGGGTCAGAAAATACGGCCAGCATTCTTGATTTTTGTGGTTATGCAACCGTAGAGTTGAATAATTCTACCATTGCCAAAAATACTGCGAGTCAGACAGGGCATATTTTGCGTATGACCAATCAAGCCAATCGCCCTCTCAGTGCCTTTTCCAGTTTAACTGCCTTAAGTAATACTATTGTTGAGAATGCAGCTCAATCTACTTTATTTTATGACAAAACAGGTTCTAAATATTTCTATTTTAATGTTTTAGCATTTAATCAGGGCTTATCTTGTGAATATGTCTTAAATCAGGGGAATCCGACTAAGGAGCAAAGCGTCGTATTTACTACTGTTAAAAATGCCATACAAACCACTGGACTATCACGTTGTGTATTGCCAGAGTTAGATGCGGATGAAACTTCAAACAATCTTGACGTTTCTAACAGCACGATAAACAACTTATTAACAGCTTATATTGAGCCTGCAATTGATAACCGTTTTCTAGGCATGTATTACCCACGTGATAATGGAACAGCTACAGATTTGGTAGATGTGGGGGTAAGTGGCTGTGCTGAACAGGATCAACGTGGCATTGATCGGGTGGTGGGATCTACTCTTACCTTAAATCCAGATGCAAAAAATAGCTGTGAAATCGGTTCAATCGAAATCCGACGTCTGACCGCAGCAGATATCACAGATCTGAAAAATAGCAGCTTGGTCGATTTGAATAATTTTTATCAGGACAATATAACTGACATCAAAAGTATTATTGCAAATAAGAATACGCCAGCAGAGGAAATACCTGGTTTAAAGGAAGAGTTAAAAGAATACGAAGATTTACTTAAATATACCAAGCAATATCAGCAATACCGTGCAATTTATGTCAATCCCTTTGTGCTGGTCATGCCTCAGGAAACCTTGATGGGCAATACGGTTCAAATCAAAGTCTTGAATGCACAAAATTATGATATTAGTGTTAAGTCTTTAGGAGTAGGTGAGTTAATTGGTACCGGTAGTTCGACCAGTGTGAAGGGTGATCCGAATGATCCCAATCTTAAGTGTGAATGGAAGCCTGATCTCAACCGGATTATGATGTATCGTATCGATGGGAAAATGACCAAGGCAACAGATATGGAATTCTGTAGCTATACTCTCAAAGATAAGGCCACGGGGATCAGCAGTGCTGGAATTTTAAAAGCAGCTTTTAACAATATTGCACCGATTGCCAAGAGTGATGAATATTGGATTAGCCCAGAGAATAATCTGACAGTGACTGTGAATCCACTTGAAAATGATAGTGATGATGGTGATGGGCCTCTACCTTCAGGAAAGTCGGCTTTTTATCAGGATAAAGAGGGAAAAGAGATTCCAATTCGTATTGTGAAGATTCCTGCCGGAGTTTCTCTTAATGCAGAGCGACAAGGCCCTTGTCCTGATACTTATCAGCGCGAGACCTGCTATGGTGGAAAACTGACATTTAGTGTGAGAAATAACTTAAGCCAGGCAGATTACAGCATGCAGTATACGATTTTTGATGCAGATGAAAAAATGTCTGAAACAGCAACGATCCTGCTACGAAATACGGTAAAAAATACCAATACGTCATCAAGTGGCGGTGGCTCATTCGGAATTTGGGGACTATTCGGATTATTGGGGCTGGTCGCTTATCGCCGTCTAAGAAAATAAAACCTAATTGGAAAATTCAAAAGCCTCCATTTGGAAGAATGCTGATCAGTTAAGGAGTTTAGAAATAGACGCTTTAACTTTTTAGTGGTTCACGATGGAGTCTTAAGGTTTTAAATCAAATATTTGTCATATCATTTGTGACTTTGGTTTTGCTCAAATGAGAAGCGGAGTTTCACAAGGAAGGCATCTTGCGGAGCAATACACCTCATGCATCCAACAGTTGCGGATGACTTTTCCACCTGGCAAATATGATCATGAATTTAAAAAAGAAAATGCCAGTCAATTGCTTAACTGACTGGCATTATCCATTTGGAGGCTTTTTATATGAGTCGCTTAATGCGAGCTAGAGGGTGGTTGAGTCGTTTGCTGGTATTTGAGAATGTACTCTTCCCGAATGGCGAGTCGTTCTTCAGGTTTGGCGTTTTGCATGCGTAAGCCAAGTTCTCGACGTTCCTGACTGCTCATCATTTGCCAAGTCTCACGCATTCTTTGTTTTTCAACCTCAGGAAGCTGGGTAAACCAGTCCATACGCTGCTGTAAGCTGACGCTCTGCTGTTCTGGAATTTCCTTGAGGGACTGATAGCGTTTAATAAGTGCCAACTGTTCGGAATCAGAAAGACTATCCCAGGTATCGGAAACCTGAGTATTCGCATCTTTAGAAAAGATCCAAAAACGTTCAAATCCTGCAAAACTGGTTTGCAGAAAACTGAATGCACAAAAAGCAATTGCCAATCTTTTAGCTGCCATGTGGAACTTTGTCCTCACCTAGAACCATTAGCATTTCTAAATCTTCAAGCATTTGTGGGGACAGTTTCGGTACTGACACCATTTGGGTTTGCGGCTCATTGTGGCTAGAAATATTGGGTAATACCACAACACCTGCAATTGCTGCTGCCAAGGCAAAACCTGACATTTTTAAAAATGCAAAACGTGAATGTTTAGAATCCTGAATTTCTTCAAGAACATGGTGCATGACAACAGGTTTGTGTTTATGTTGTTGTGCCAGTCCATCGAGTTTGGAAGTTACTTGTTTTAAGAAATCATCTTGATTCATTCGGATGACCCTCCCAGATATGGATTTAAATGTGCCAAAGAGGCACGTAAGCCTTGGATAGCACGGTGATAATGAGTTTTTACACTGCCTTCTGAGCAGTCCATAATTTGTGCGGTGGTATGCGTATCAAATCCTTCCCAAGCTCTCAGCATAAATGCCTGCTGCTGACGTACAGGTAGTTTGGCAATGGCTTCCTGGATTTCTTCAGCTGTCACTGCCTGATCCAGAAAGTCCAAAGGCGTCGGTGTAGCTTCGTCCACGATATCCTCAAGTTCAATTTCGTCATCATCCAGACTGACTTTCTTAAAAAATGAAAACATCTGACCACGCCGTGCTTCTTTACGACGCCAATCCTGTAATTTGTTGTTCAGAATTGTATAAAATAGGGGATACCATTCTTCAGTACTTTTTTCCGCATAGGATTTATGTAAGGAAATGAAAGCTTCCTGAACCAGATCCATGGCAATACCATGATAACCTTGAGTTGCACTTTCCATCATCACCAAGGCGCGTCCAGTCACATCTTGCATAAAATTCTTCAGACGTGCTTCAGCCGTACTCTTCAGAATACTTACATCATGTGATTGCAACTGTTTTGGTGCTAAATCCATAGAGATGGAAAATCCTGTCATTGGACACCCACCATGATTCTCAAGTTCATAATCATATAACGTTGGGAATCATGGTTTGGTTGACAATTAAGTTTATTATTTTTGTAGTGTAATCTATTTTATAAACGGGCAGGGCCGAATTAAAACACTGTAACCTAAATCCCTAATTAGATACGTTGACGTACCATTTCAAAGAAACAGATCGATCCTGCAATCGCAACATTTAAGGATTCCTGACCACCCGGCTGCGGAATACTGACAGCTTCTGCGTGTTGCATTGCATAATCAGAAACGCCTTGACCTTCATTGCCCAAGATCCATACGCAAGGTTTACCTAAATCTTTTGAGTACAGACTTTCGGCACGATGTGAGCTGGTGACGTATACAGGAATTTGAAATTGCTCAAGAATTTGTTCAAGTGCAATATTTTCAAAAGTTTGCAGCGTGAAGTGTGCGCCCATACCGGCACGTAATACTCGTGGTGACCAGAGTGAGGCAGAACCTTTGGTGCAGACAATCTGTTCAATACCGGCTGCTGCTGCAGAGCGAAGCAGGGTACCGACATTACCCGGATCCTGTACATTTTCCAGAATTAAAGTGTCGGCTTTAAAATCCAGTGCATAATTTGCTGTCGGTAAAGTGACCACAGCTAAACAGGCTAAAGATGTTCCTAAGGTACTTAAATCTTTGTATAAAGATTCGCTTAAAACAAAGACCATCCCTGTGTATTTTGCGAGAATTTTCTCGAAATCAGGATGCGAAAGTGCATGTTCAGTGGTAAAAATCGAATCAATTTTACGGTTTTCATGCAGCCAGGCGAGAGACAGATGCGTGCCTTCCAGCACAGTTTGCCCCTGTTTTTTACGATAGGTGTTTTGTTCAATCAAACCACGTAAGTGTTTAATTTTTGGATTGTCTTTTGAATCAAGAAAAAAAGTTGGCATGGGAGATATAATCCACGGTAGCCGATTCAATATCGGCTACCGCTATAAAAAATTAGTTATGATAGTTGGTCACAAGATCAACTTCGTTTTTAGAACCGATAATCACTGGCACACGTTGATGTAGATCAGTTGGTTCGATCTCCAGAATACGGACATGGCCTGTGGTGGATGCGCCGCCAGCCTGCTCCATGAGCATACTCATTGGGTTGGCTTCATACATTAAACGCAGACGACCAGCTTTAGCCGGATCTTTAAAGTCGTATGGATACATGAATATACCGCTACGACAAAGAATACGGTGAATATCGCCCACCATACAGGCAACCCAGCGCATATTGAAATCTTTTTCACGAGGACCGGTTTTGCCTGCCAATAATTCATCGATATAACGTTGTACTGGTGCTTCCCAGTGGCGTTGATTCGAGGCATTGATCGCATATTCTTTGGTATCTGCAGCGACTTGAATCGCTTCAGAAGTTAGCAGGAATTCTTGAGTTTCCGGGTCAAAGGTAAAGAACACTACGCCTGCACCGACAGTCAATGCCATCATGGTCGATGGACCATACAGTACATAACCTGCAGCCACTTGATTGACACCGGCTTGCATAAAGTCTTCGGCCTGAGTCACGGCATTTTTCGCAGGAAGAATCGAGAAAATCGTACCCACACACATATTGATGTCGATATTACTTGAACCATCGAGTGGGTCGAACAAGACCAGAAATTGACCATTTTCTTGTGCAGGGGTGAATTCATCCAGTTCTTCTGAGGCCAAACCACCGACATTCGGGTGTTGCTGTAAAGCATCAATCAGATAATCATTGGAAATGACATCCAGTTTCTTTTGCTCTTCGCCTTGAACATTTTCATGCTGTGCACTTCCCAATACACCCGCTAAAGCACCTTTTTGCAGCAACAGATCGATGTCCTTGCAAGTGCTTGCAATCGTTTCAATAACTTGTGCAAGTTCAGGTGTGAGATTCCCGCTTTGTTGCTGTAAAAACTGGGATAAGGTGCAGTATGACATAAGGGAAAACTCCAAGACTTAAATCGGGAAAAAATGATCAAAACGATATGCGGCTATATTTTAGATGAGAACGTACTAAAAGAAAAATTAAACTGGATTATTTGTATCGATTTTGCCCTTGCAACTCCTGTGGAAAGTGCTATGTTGAAGGCAAGGGAAAATTGAGAATAGGAGCACAGATATGACAACATTAAAGTTTGATGCGACTCCAACGCCAAGTGAAGGCATTACTTTAGATGATATCTCTGAAGACAAGATGAAAGAAGCCTGGCGGGATTATGAAGCAAAACCAGAGTACAAACAATTCAATAAACACGACCTGATTGAATCGATGCAAGCAGTTGAACCAGGCCAGACCGTAGAATAAACAGATTTGTTCATTCAACCCAATAAAAAGCACTCAATCATGAGTGCTTTTTATTTGATACGCCAGCATTGAAAATTATTTCAACAATGGTGGTACCGCTTCATAATTAATTTCAACACGGCGGTTTTCTTTCCAGGCATTTTCATCATGACCTGGATTGATTGGCATTTCCTTACCATAGCTGACGGCTTCTAATTGAGCAGCATTTACACCAGTAGTCACCAGGAAGCTTTCAACAGCTTTGGCACGACGCTCACCAAGCGCCATGTTGTATTCACGGGTACCACGTTCATCGGTGTGACCGGTGAGTGCGACACGTGAGTTGGCATTGGCCATCAGGAACTGTGCATGTGCTTGTAGGGTACGAAGATCTTCATTGCTGAGTTCAGTACTGTCATAGTCAAAATGTACGACACGTTTTGCCAAGAAAGCCTTGTTTTCCGCAGTGACACCCTTTGCCGATGCACCCGCCATGTTTTGTGCATTTAATGCAGCATCTTCACTCAGACCTTGCGTATCCACTGTGGTTGAGCTGGTTGTATCTAAACCGCCGGTTTGAACTTCAGCGGCAGGCTTACGACTCGCACAACCTGTCATGACGACAGCTGCTGCTAAAAGTGGTAAGGCAAATAATTTTACTTTGTTCATCTTCATCTCCATGAAGTTTGATTATGAGGTAAAAGGTTTATACAGATACCAATGTTATTTTGGTGCCCAAGCCGGTTCACGGACTTCGCCCGTTTCACTTGGCAAGTTCATACGGAAACGACCATCTAGTGACATGATCGACAGAAGTCCGCGCGCGCCTTCACGTGTGGCATACACCACCATCTGGCCATTTGGCGAGAAACTTGGTGATTCGTCTAGAGTTGTTGGCGTCAGAATATTATTTACACCAGAGTTCATGTCTTGAACGGCAACCCGATAGTTACTGCCGCTTGGACGATGAACCAATGCAAGTTTCTTGCCATCTGCGCTCAGCGTACCACGTGCATTAAATGCACCACGGAAGGTCAGACGTTTATTGCTACTTGAAGCGAGATCATGGCGATAAATCTGTGGAGATCCACCACGATCAGAAGTAAAGATAAAGGATTTTCCATCTGGAGCATAACGTGCTTCGGTATCGATCGCACTGTCATTGGTCATACGTTGTAATTGACGTGTTTCCAGATTCATCTGATAGATTTCCGGATTGCCATGCATAGATGCAGTAAACAGCATGCTCTTGCCATCTGGAGAGAAACTTGGTGCGCCATTTAAGCCACGGAAACTGGCCAGTTTTTCGCGTTGTCCTGTGGCCAGATCCTGTACATAAATTGCCGGACGTTTGGTTTCAAACGAGACATAAGCAATTTTTTTGGCATCCGGTGTCCAGGCTGGAGAAAGAATCGGATCACGCGAAGTCAAAATGGTTTTTGGCTGTTCGCCATCGGTATCAGCAATTTGCAAGGTATAACGTTGTTCTGGTGTTGCTGGATTACGCAGTACATAAGCAATACGTCCAGTAAAATCACCTGGAATGCCAGTTAATGCCTGATAGATGGCATCACTGATCATATGCGCTGCCTGACGGGTACGTGAGGCTGGAACAGTTAGTAATTCATTTAATAGATATTGTTTTTTTTCGATATCGTATAACTGATACTGGATTTCAAAAGAACCATCCGCTGTGGTTTTTGATGAACCGGTCACGACATAGGGAACGCCAGCGGATGCCCAAGCTTCTGCATTCGGGTTATTTAATGTGGCAGTCGCAGGCAGGTTTTTTGAAGCACTGGTAAATCTGCCTGAACGATTCAAGTCATTTTCAACAATAGGATAGATGCTCTGATCCTGACCGAATGGCACAATGGCGATTTTAGGTGCTGCCTCAGGTGCCTTGGTAATTTCCAGATGCAACTGGGCATAGGACTGAGTTGCCAATACAGGACTTAAAGCGCCAATGATTGCGAGGCAGAGTAGGTGTTTGCGAGTCTTTTCCATCATTCGTTATTTACTCAAATCAACGGATTTATTGTATAGGTAGCTTGGGCTACATCATCGCATGGATTTAATAGAATAAAACCAGGATTTTATGACCAAACTGTTATGACACTGTGAAAAATGAATATTATTTAATCATATTAAAGTGAAGTTTAGCTGAAAAAATCAAAGCCATCACCTCAATAATGTGTGATGGCTTGGTTTTTATTGTGCGGTAAAGGTTGATGTAAAACTTCGTGCTTCTCGGCGTGCATCTGGATCTGAAGGCATCGGATAAGGCGCAGCAGCCCGCACCGCAGCTTCTACGCTGGCTTTCATGTCTGCATCACTTGAGTTCACGATGACAGAAACCACACCCCCATTATCATTCAAGGTTACTCGTGCATTTGCAGTTTTACCGGATGAACCTACTGGGGTATCCCAAGCGCGTTTAATTTTATTGGTAAAATCGCGTTTTGCAGTAGACGCAATCCGTTTTGATTCCGCTTTTTTCTGAGCAGCTTCTTCAGCGGCCTGTTTGGCTGCTGAAGCCTTGGCATCTGCCTCAGCTTTGGCTTTTGCATCGGCATCTGCCTTACGTTTTGCATCCGCGTCTGCTTTTGCCTTTGCAGCAGCATCGTTTTTGGCTTTTGCATCGGCATCCGCCTTACGTTTTGCATCCGCCTCAGCTTTTGCTTTAGCTGTCGCCTCAGCTTTGGCCTTTGCAGCAGCATCGTTTTTGGCTTTTGCATCGGCATCCGCCTTACGTTTTGCATCCGCCTCAGCTTTTGCTTTAGCTGTCGCCTCAGCTTTGGCTTTTGCATCCGCATCAGCTTTACGTTTCGCCTCCGCATCTGCCTTACGTTTTGCATCCGCGTCAGTTTTTGCTTTAGCTGCCGCCTCAGCTTTCGCCTTTGCAGCAGCATCTGCCTTGGCTTTCGCAGCGGCATCGGCTTTTTGTTTGGCGGCCAAATCCGCTTTTTTCTGAGCATCTAATTTGGCTTTCTGTGCAGCGTCCGCTTTACGCTGTGCATCGATTTCAGCCTTACGAGCAGCTTCGGCATCTGCCTTGGATTTTTGTGCTGCCTCCGCTTTTGCTCTGGCTGCTGCCTGTTTCGCCTGTTCGGCAGCTTCGGCACGTTTCGCTGCTTCAGCAGCTTGTTGTACAGCCTTGGCTTGCGCTACCTCTTTGAGTTCCTGCTGGGCTTTTTGTGTATCCACTTTCGGTGCAGGCGGAGCAGCAGGTGTGGCAGGCGCCGCTGTCGGAATGACTGGCGCAGGCTCAGGACTAGGTTCAGCTGTTTGAGTAATTTCTTCTGCGACATTTTCATGTGCAGTTTCCTCAAACGGCGTTTCTTCTCGGGTGACCGGTTTGAGGTCCTCAGGTTTGATCAGGACCGTTTTAATCTGCTTCGGCGGTTCAGGTGGTTTACTCATGCCAAGATAAAGTAAACCCACCAAAGCCACGGCATGGATTCCTAAGGTGAATCCAATCGCGATGGCTTTTTTCTGAAATGGTGGTTTTTTATAATCTTTCATACATTATTCTAATGGCTGGGTCAGTAAACCGACCTGAGATAAACCGGCATCCTGCAGGCTGGACATTAAGGCCATGACATCGCCATAAGGACGGGTATTGTGGCCATTGATCACGACATTCAGCACTTTATTGTCATTTTGTGCCTGTGTTTGCGCTTCAACAAGGGCAGCAGTCAATTCATCCAGCGTAACTGGGCCAGTGGCCTGATTTTTATGTTCTAAATAATAGGAACCATCTTCTTTCAGGGTGACAATGGTCGGTGCATCTTTAGATTCAATCGGTAGCCCATTGGCCTGAGGTAGGTCGACCTTTATGCCACTGGTGATCATGGGTGCGGTGACCATAAAGATCACCAGAAGCACCAGCATCACATCAATATAAGGTACGACATTCATGTCACTTTTCAGTGGCTTTTTAATACGCTGAAAGCGTCCTGAACCTTGAATCGCCATTAGTCTTTGTCCTGAGTTATGCCCACGGACTGACGTTGTAGCAGTGCCACCATTTCTTCGGCAAACAGGGCACGATCAGAGTAAACGGTTTCACCTTTGGCCGTGAAATGGTTAAAGGCCAACACCGCTGGAATAGCTGCGAACAGGCCAATGGCAGTTGCAATCAGGGCTTCAGCAATACCAGGTGCAACCGTCGCCAGCGTCACCTGATCGACATCTGCCAGGCCAATAAAAGCGTTCATGATGCCCCAGACGGTACCGAACAGACCAACATAAGGTGCAACCGAACCAATACTGGCCAAAGCACCGAGTCCTTGCTCCAGATGACCTTGATCACGGCTCAGGCCGACACGCAGAATACGCTCTGTTCCTTCAATGGACTGGGCAGTCGGTGCATGGCGTTTTTTCAGTTTCAGGAACTCACCCAGACCCTGATAGAAAATATCTTCAAGGCCAGTGCGTTTAGAATTGAGCTGGGCATTGTTATACAGGGTATTCAGTTCAGCGCCAGACCAGAAGGTTTTCTGGAAATGTTCATCATCGGCCTGGGCTTTTTTATAACTCATATAGAGTCTGGCAATCAGATACCAGCTATATATTGAGGCTAACAGAAGAGAAAGCATCACCAGTTGTACGACAGGGCTTGCTTGTAAAATAAGATCTGAAACTTGAAGAGATGATTCTAACTGAGTCGCCATAGTTGTTACGTGTGCCAATAAATTTTTTAGTCTTGTTCCAATTCTTTTTGAATTAGTTCGCGTATTTCATCCGGGAGTCGACGTGGTCGCATCTCTGCACTGATACATGCCAACTCAACCTCACCCGATGCAAGCATGATTTCACCACGATAAATATTTTGTTGCAATACAAATGATGAAGCTTTACATGAAATCACACGTGCAGTAACAGTAATTAAATCATCCATCAGGATGGGGCGCATATATTTGACATTAATTTTGTGTACCACAAAATTATATTCTGCCTGTTGCCAGTAATGACTGACTCCGGCAGCACGCAGCCATTCGGTACGGGTACGTTCCATATAGCGAATGTGGTTAGCATGGTAGACAATACCACCTAGATCAGTATCTTCAATATATACGCGGATATTGAATTCAAAATGATTCGCCATAGTTTTGTTCCATGCAGATGTTCGAAATTTTTGCTTGTTTTTTGGAGAGAGGAAAATCCTTGAATTTGCCGGATTCCTGTCCAAAGTCAAGCAATTTAGCGGGACAAAGTTTAGCATTTTGAGTTTTGAGACCAATGGCACAAGATGTCAAATCTGGCTAGAAATAGTCAAGAGGAAGCGCAGAGCACCTGATAGCTCATTTATAAAACAGCAGAAGATGATGAAATGCGCGAGCTCATCAACTCGCGCATTTTTATAGCAGGCAATTAACCTTTATTGTTCTGTTTCCAGTTGGCCTGAACCTGTTCAGCCACTTTTGGATAATCCAGAATAAAGCGCACATGACTTTCGACACCGGTTTTTAAGGTCGCATCATCGACAATAAAGTTCGGATTATGGTTTGGCGCGGCTTTAGCCGGATCTTGATCGGCCGGCGTGGCACCGACAAAGACAAACAGGGATGGCATGAGCTGGCCATAGTAAGCAAAGTCTTCACTCGCACTGGCATTATTATCCAAGACATGCAATTTATCTTCACCATGGACTTTGGCCAGGGTCGGTTGCATCAGCTTGGTCAAAGTTTTGTCATTGGTGGTGACCGGGGCATAAGGCGCAATTTCGACTTTCACCTTGACATCGTTGGCTGCTGCATTGTGTTCTAGCATCTTCGGTAAGTCTTTTAAAATGCCTTGACGAACGTCTTCACTATTGGAGCGAATAGTCCCGACCATATTGACCTGATCTGGAATCACGTTACCGGTGGTACCACCCTGAATGCTACCAATACTGACCACGCCCATTCCTTTGGTCAGATCCGCTTTACGGCTGATCAAACTTTGCAGATTGGTGACCATCTGGGCAGAGGCATAAATTGGATCTTTTCCTGCCCAAGGCATCGAACCATGAACCTGACTTCCATTGACCTGGATGCGTAAATGATCGGCACTGTTTAAAATGGCACCATCTTTGTAGAAGATATTGCCACTTGGCATACCGGCCATGACATGCATACCGAAAATGACTTCAGGTTTTGGATTTTTCAGGGCGCCGTCCGCAATCATTTTACGCGAACCAATCTGATCGCCTTGGGTAAAGTTATCAATATCTGCACCACCTTCTTCGGCTGGCTGGAACACAAATACCACCGTTCCTGCAATTTTATCTTTGTTGGCGGCCAGAACTTTGGCTGCACCCAGTAACATGGCGGTATGCGCATCATGACCACAGGCATGCATCACATAAGATTCTTTGCCCTGATAAATGGCTTTTTGTTTGCTGGCGAATGATACCGGTGCAGTTTCCTTAATTGGTAATGCATCCATATCTGCACGCAATGCCATGACCGGGCCGGGTTTACCACCTTTTAGTACACCGATCACACCCGTTTTGGCATAACCTTTTCGTACTTCAATCCCATAGGATTTTAATTCTTTTTGAACCAGTTCCGAGGTTTTAAATTCCATATTCCCCAGCTCAGGATATTGATGAATATGCTGGCGTAATTTTATGGTGTGCGCTTCAGCCGTTTGTACAGAATCATCAATCCAGTCGGCCAGACTGAGTTGGCTACAGAAAAGAAGAGGAAGACAAAGGGAAATCTGCTTATACATATTCATACTTGGGGGAGAACCTTAAGAAATTGAAATGGTTAAAGTGATTCTCTAGGATTGCATATTGATTTAAATTTGACCAAAACTCTCTAAGTATTGTGATAATACCTTTAAGGTATATTGCTTGTTAGACCTTGTTCTAAAAGAGCTTTATGAATGCTTTTACATTGTAAAATTATGTACCCTTATTTATTTTCTATATATTAAAGGTATCAAAATTATCAATAAGACAAAATAAAAACAAATATCGAAAATAGATCAGGATAAGATCCCAGGACAATCATTAACGCAGCCTTTGGGCGAAAATGATGAGTTCTGGATTACTCTAGGTTTAGATGAAGACTTAGACGAAGCCATGCGTAAATCGACACGCGAAGCAATCCGTTTTTTGGTCAATGAATACGGAATTTCAGAAGAAATTGCTTATGCATATTTAAGTGCTGCAACGGATTTTAAAGTATCGCAAGTGGTAGATAAAACCAAAGGTATTCACGCGATGATTCGTAAAGCGGACTTTTAGGAGTTTAAGAAAAAAGAGAAGTAATTTTTTTATTTAGTTTTTTGTTTTGTGCTTTTGCCAACTGATTTAGACATGTCAGTTGGCTTTTTCTTTTGTAATGGTTTGAAAATTTTTAGAATATCAATAATAAAAATTTATTGAAATGAAATGGGGAAATTGTGGCAGAGCAGAATAATAATGCAGTGATGATTCAATTGCCATGGACAGTGCCACAGCAACCTTTTGATCAAACGGCAAGTGTTGTAGAGAATCCAAATAGAAAGATGGAGCTTGATCTCAATCATTCGACAGATACGACAGCAATTTCACCATTTACTTTATCTGTCATTATTGCGCTTATTTTAGGTAGTTTCGCAACTTGGCTTGCTTATTGGTATGGATGTAAGAGTTTTCAACTCACAGAACTATCTTTTAAAGTAGTAAGTGAAGATATTAAAGAAGCAGCAGAATCTCATAGAAATATGACTAAACAACTTATAGAAAGTCAAGAAAAGTTAAAAAGAGTTGAATTACAAGAAGAATTTTATAGAGGTTGGAAACTTAAGTTAATAGACGATCTTGCTGTATTGAAACCATTAGTGCATAAATACATTACATTGTTAGGCTCTGTAGCTTTAGTACTAAATGATGTGAAAGACTGGTTCAAAAATAATGAATACGAAGATATGCGTTCAGAATTAAAGAGTTTAGAAGATGATATATTCCCTTTAATAGCTCGTATTAGTACTCATTTAAAAATGTTAGTAGAGGAAGATCATGAATTAGTATCTGAATGGGACGAATTTGAGCGTTATCTCACTCAGCTACAAATCATGTGTATTACCGCGGTAATTGATAAAGAAGGTATTGCTGATAGTTTCAAAGCTCTAAACATTGTAGTAGATTCTCTTATTCAAAATTTGAAATCTATATTCAATAAAAAAGCAGCCTAAGCTGCTTTTTGAATCACTTTTCTTTTGGCTCAGGTGGTGTCAACCCAAACTGTAAATACGCCATATTGGTGGCAATACGGCCACGTGCAGTACGCATGACATAACCTTGCTGAATCAAATATGGTTCAATCACATCTTCCAGCGTACCAGAATCTTCTGCCATGGCAGCAGCCAACGCTTCAACACCAGCAGGGCCACCATCAAAACGTTCTAATAACATCGATAGATAACGGCGGTCTAAAGTATCTAAACCATCTTTATCGACTTTGAGCATGTCCAAAGCACGTTGTGCCATATCCTGATTAATTTCACCAGTGCCTTTGACCTGAGCATAGTCACGTACACGACGCAATAAGCGGTTGGCAATACGTGGTGTGCCTCGTGAACGACGGGCAATTTCTTTTGCGCCATCACCAGTCATGGGTACATCCATCAAATTGGCTGAACGTTTGACAATGTGGGTCAAATCTTCAACTGAATAAAATTCTAAACGCTGTACGATGCCGAAACGGTCACGCAAAGGAGAGGTAAGCAGACCTGCACGTGTGGTTGCTGCAACCAAGGTAAAGGGTGGCAAATCCAGTTTGATTGATCGTGCAGCAGGCCCTTCGCCAATCATGATGTCGAGCTGGTAGTCTTCCATCGCTGGATAGAGAATTTCTTCAATCACCGGTGAAAGACGGTGGATCTCATCAATGAACAGGACATCACCTTCTTCCAGATTGGTCAGCATGGCGGCCAAATCACCGGCACGTTCTAGCACCGGACCTGAAGTCGACTTAAGATTACCGCCCATTTCGCGGGCAATAATATTCGCCAGCGTGGTTTTACCCAGGCCGGGCGGGCCAAAAATCAATGTATGATCCAGTGCTTCTTCACGACCACGCGCTGCGCCAATAAAGATTTCCATTTGCTCTCGAACCACCGGCTGACCAATATAGTCATCGAGTGAGGTTGGACGGATGGCACGATCAAAATGATCTTCTGGTTTTTCAGAACCACTGATGAGACGGTCTTGCATATCTTTTGAGTTAATCTCTATGGTTTATTTGAGGTGAATAAAGTCATAGCCTCAAAATGCTTTAACAATTCGTATGCCATTGTGCAGGCATGCTCTTACTTTTGACAGGGCAAAAGTAACAAAACCCTTTGCAGAAATAATGGCACATCCTATGCCATATTTCTGCGGCAGCATCCATGCTGCCTTCTCATCTTCATTTTGCAGCGAATATTTAAATCAGTATTAACGATTCATCGACTTTAATGCAGCGCGGATAATGTCGCTGGCTTCAGTGTAATCTGCTTTAACCGCATTAATCAGTTTTTGTGCTTCAGCAGGTTTATAACCCAAAGACTGTAATGCAGCTTCTGCTTCAGCCACGGCTGAATTGCCCATAAACTGAATCTGTGGTGCAGTTGAATTGCTTGGCGCAGCACCTGAAGCCATGGCTTTAAAACGGTCACGTAATTCAATTATTAAACGTTCAGCGGTTTTTTTGCCGACACCGGGAACTTTGACCAAGGTATTCACATCTTCATTTTCAACAGTATGAATCAGCATTTCCACACTTAAGGTTGAAAGAATACCCAAGGCCATTTTGGGGCCAACGCCGTTGACTTTGAGTAAGGTGCGGAAAATGGTTTTTTCCTGCGCATTGATAAAGCCATACAGCAACTGTGCATCTTCACGCACGGCCAGATGGGTCCAGAGTGTGACTTGTTGTCCTTTTTGCAGCTGGCAGAAAGTCGTCAGCGGCGTATCAATTTCATAACCGACGCCATTTACATTTAACAGTACGGTCGGTGCTTCTAAAGCCAGTACTTCACCAATCAGACATCCAATCATCTTTTATCATCACTAAATTCAGTTTTGCTGCATAGTAGTCAGCATTTTCCGGAAAGGCAAAATCTGCCGCTGTAAAATAGATGATTTTATTACAATCATCCTCCTATACAGCAGAATATTTTATAACAATCCGGCTTTATTGCCTTGTAATTCCTGCGACAGGTTATAAGCCTGATGATCAGAAAATTTCGAAACAATATCTAGCACCTGCATGATATTGTCATAATGGCTGGCGCTAAAATTCGCCCCTGAACGTTGCAGAATCGACATCAAGCGCTGTTCTTTAAAACTCAGGTTTTTATGCGGCGTTGTTAAGGGAATAAAGGCATCCAGAATATTTTGCAAACATTGATGCGCGATAATTTCCAGTCCTGCTTTTTGCGGATGCTCAAAAATTTTATCCCGTGCCAGTTCTTTGGCGCGATTAATCCCGATTTCAATGTCCGCAGTACAATATTGCAATAAAGTACCTTGTAACTGACCCGATAAAATCTGGTCATGATGACGGGCAAAAGCCGTTGTCACTTCATCGACCAGACGTTTCATGACCCGACCACGCAAGGCGGCAATTTTTTGCTGCCAGGTGGTATTGCTCATGGCGATTTCAGAAGGAATACCATAATCACCGAGCAGATTTAAAAAGACCGGCTCAACTTCGTCATAACTGAGCATATTCAGGCTAATACCATCTTCAAGGTCAATCAGGGCATAACAGATATCATCAGCCGCTTCGAGCAGATAGGTCAGTGGATGACGGCAGTAATGATATTCAGCTAACTGAATCAGTCCGAGTTGTTCTGCAATCTGCTTTAAAATCTCTTTCTCGGCCTGATAGCAGCCAAACTTGGCCCGATTGCTGGCAGGTAAATCGACTTGAGATGCCATGGTTTTTGACAGCCACGGATATTTTAAATAAGCCCCTAACGTGGCATAAGTCAAACGCATGCCGCCATCATTGGGATGGTAATCGATTTTGGTCAACAGGCGTAGACCTTGGGCATTGCCTTCAAACTGACGTACATCGGCTTCTTGTTCAGGACTGAGATCTTTTAAAAAATCGGTATGCGATGCATCGTCGAACCATTCTCGAATGGCATATTCACCGGCATGGCCAAAAGGGGGATTACCAATATCATGTGCCAGACAGGCAGCCTGAATAATGGCACCGACATCGGCCGGGGAAATCCAGGGCGGTAACTGATCTTTTATTTTCTCTGCGGCCAGCATCCCGAGTGAACGCCCAATACAGGACACTTCAAGTGAATGTGTGAGTCGTGTATGAATACCATCGTGCTGGGTTAAAGGGTGAACCTGAGTTTTACGGTTCAGCTGGCGGAAACTTTGTGAAAAAATAATACGGTCATAATCTTTGTGGAACGGGCTACGTGCCAGTTCAGTACTTTGCTTTTTACTACCAATCCGAACTGTCGAAAGCAGCTCTAACCAACGCATTTGAGTCATTTATCATTATTCAATTCTTTGCTAAGTGCATCATGCCAAAAAAGTAGCAACAGCACTAGAGTGCTGCGACATGAATTGTCGGAACAAACAAAACCCTGTGGAAATTTCAGCTGAACAATCGCTATAAAAAAACAGGTCATATTGACCTGTTTTTATCTCATGATAGAAGTGGACTAAAGCAAATCTTCACCACTGATCTTGGCTTCCTGGATGTCTTTATAGACCCCCATGCAAATGACGAACAAAATCATCGTCGCCACCAATGGCCAAAAAAGTACATATAGGGTCATAAATTGACTACTCATCTGAAATCTCCTTATTTACTTTTCTCAGATACCTGGTGAAATTCAATCACCATCTTATTGATTTGTTTAAAATCAAATCGTTCTTTGCTATTCATTAAAGTCAGTACGGTACAGACAATGGCGCTGCTGCCGTAGGCGGTCAGGGAACTCAATAGCGTGCCATAATCACGCAGGAAGCCGATGGTCCATGGAAGGAAGCCGATACTGGCCAGAATACCGACCACCAGGCCGACTTTCTTGCCAAAGAAGCCAAAGCTCATCAGACCCAGTACCACACCAATACCGATGGTGGCCATAAGCTCAAAACTGAGTGCGATCAGACCCTGAATTGGCAGCCATTCAAATCGAACCACCAGAAAGCTTAAAAATGCGATACCGACAGACCAGTTAAAGGCACGGGCATTGACCTTGTCCCAGTACAGGCTGGCAATCACCGGGAATACGATGGCACCCCAGAGTGCACCGACGAAAATCAGCATCGCTAGAATGTCGAATTTAAGCGTGGCAATTAAAATACCGAGCATGGTGGCTACAATCATGGTCATCCGGCCAATAAACAGCATTTTCTTCGGATCAGGACGATTTTTAGCAATCTGTTTGCCATAAATATCGGTCATTACGATGGCAGACAGGGCAGATAAATCCGAATCCGCCGTTGACGAAAGCGCGCCAATCACCATGACAAAGAGTAAGGCCACCATAAATGGAGACAGATACGTTGCTGCCATTTGTGGAATCAGGTTGTTCAGGTTGCCATCAATCGGCTGAATCCCGGCAAATAGCGCCAATAATCCGAGCATTCCCAAACCGACGACAATCGCGGCATAACCGATGGTTGCAGTAATGAAGCTGGGTTTGATCAAGTCTTTACGCACTGCAAACAGGCGTTGGGCGATGGTCTGGTTACCAATCGCATAAGCCAGTACCGCCACAAAAAATGGCGCACCCTGTTCTAAAAATGCGGTTTTCGAAAAGAAATCCAGTTGTTCCGGTTGCAGATTATGCATGCCGGTCTGGAACAGTGAAGGGCCGCCCAGGGTGAAAAATAGCGTCGGAATAATGATCACTGCCGCCACAATCATGGCGACCAGTTGCCCAAAGTCGGTAAATACCGAGGAGCGGAAACCTGACCATAAAGTATAGGACAGGACGCCAATTCCGGTAATCAAGACCCCATGGATAAAGCTGAGGGGAGACAGAATTTCAACCAGCGCACCTGCTGCGGTAAAGTTTACCATCAGACTGATCACGCTTCCGACAATATTGGAGCCTGCCAGAATCATCTGGCTCTGGTTGCCATGCCGTGCATGCATGATTTCTGCCAAAGTGTGTGCATTGGGTGCCAGGTCGCGGAAACGTTTGCCGAATGGGTAGATAAATAAAATCATCAGTGCACCCCACAAACCATAGTGTAAGGCACCGGAAACACCGTATTTATATCCGGACGAAGCTGCTGCATAAAATGAAGCGGCCCAGATCCAGGTGGCGGTCATACTGGCCGCAGACATTCCAAATCCGATGGAGCCATTCGAGACCATATATCCATCGACATTTTCATTTTTTTGCTTAATGCGTAACGACAATAGAAAGGTGATGCCATAGAAAAGCACCATCAATAGTACAGTTGCTGTACTAGTGAATTGAAACATACATACTCCTTAAGCGGGTCACCTTTTGTTTTTGAAAATTAAATCATTGGCAACAGATTAAGGCTCTAGATTAGACAGAGCAGTGAAGCTACAGAAAATAAAAAAACCAGCGTCTGAATATCAATTGGATATTCATATCTGCAGCAGAAAAGAGGATGATTCATGCGTCCTGAATGTGGACATTTCCTCAGCAATTGGCGTAGAGGTTAACATAAAATCATCAAATTTACTGATGAAGTCATTAATTATGTAGATTCTTTGCTGATATAAGGCTATTTTTGATTTCAACATCTTATAAAATGTAGATCTGTTGGTTATATATTTTTATAGGAATTACAGGTATTTATTGCATGGTTTTTTATTAGAATAAAGATGGATGTCAGTCAGAAAATGAAAAAGTAACAAAATTTTAATATTTCTTATTTTCTTCATTATGAGTAGTGATTTTTTTCATAATAGCCTAAAAAACTTTCATTAATTCATGTCTGATGATGCTTATATATTCTGAATTTTTGCATAAGAATAGAGGCCGAGAATCAGTTTGAATTTAAGCTTTATATTTTCAATTGATTAGCATGTAATTTCGCTCTTTTTAGCGAAGAATTTAAGAAATATTTGAATCAATATTTTTGGTTAATATATCGGTGAAAACAGACTTAATATCCTGGAAATCCATTTACTAAAGTAGATCTATTGATTTTAATTCTCACTCTTTATTAGAAACTATGGTGGGGTCTTATATGTGAGATTTAGGTATCTTTGAATAGAGTTCATATATTAAGATGAGTGATCGGAATAATCTGGGCTACCGGATATTACTGGAAGTCGATTGAAGCAGGCGATATAGTTTGCTCATACAGACAGGCTCGAAAAGGGAGAACAGCGGGGCAGAGTCTTAAATCCTGCAATGGAGCCCGGAATGGGGATAGCTGGATACAAAATTATTTCAGTAGTGCAACTCGCCGACAGAGAGATGAGCTAAAAAATGAACTCGACTGTTTCAGTCTATCCCGAGAAGCTTTAGTCTATCCTTAATAAGTTTTTTATAACGGCTCAAGAATAAGTTCTGTACGCATTTTAAGTGGTCTTGCTGTTGAAAAATAATACAATTTTCTTAAGTGAAATTATTGTTAATCGGTTTTGATTTTTCTTTAACAAATTGTGTTAATCTACGCGACTACATTCAATTTTCCTGCCTGAAAATAAACACAATATTTTAAAAATACAGAATATTTCAGCCGTAGTTTTCGTATTTGCCATCTAGCCGATTTCCTTATTTCACAGTAGAATATGCGCTCTCTCAAGTCACATTGTGGCATGGTTGTTCAGACCATCCCGTGGAGCCAAAATCAGCATGTTTATCGTTGCCGGTGCACCCGCACATTCTTCTTTTAAGAAAACTCAACTATTATCGCGTTTGACGTCAATTAGTTCTGTTCAATCAATTGAAAGTCAATGGGTCTACCTCTTTGACCAAGCGCTCAGCGAGCAACAACAGCAATCAGCTTTACAGCTTCTCAACGATGGGCAATCTTTTGAATTGCACCAGGCTGCAAGTGATGAAATCCAAATTTTAGTGACACCGCGTGTCGGCACCATCTCGCCTTGGTCTTCTAAAGCTACAGACATTTTCAAAAACTGTAATACGCCGGTGCATCGTCTTGAGCGCGGCGTTTTATTTACGTTGAAGGGTCTAAAACACGTATCAAATGAAGTTCAACAGATTTTGCATGACCGTATGACTGAAAGCGTATTCAATGCGATTGAAGATGCTGCGGTATTATTTGTTGAAACAGCACCAAAACCAATGAACTCGATTGATATTCTGGGTGAAGGTAAAGAAGCACTGGTTAAGGCCAACAACGAATTTGGTTTTGCATTGTCGATGGAAGAAATTGATTACCTGACTGAGGCGTTTATCAAGCTGGGTCGTAATCCAAATGACATCGAACTGATGATGTTTGCACAGGCAAACTCTGAGCATTGCCGTCATAAAATTTTTGGTTCGGAATGGACGATTGATGGTGAAGTTCAGCCATTGTCGTTGTTCCAGATGATCAAGAACACCTATAAAGAATCACCGACAGATGTATTGTCGGCTTATAAAGACAACGCTTCAGTGATTGTTGGTTCGGATACCCAGCGTTTTTATCCAACCCAAGAAGACAACGGCCATCAGGTTTATAAATACAAGAGCCAAGCTGCTCACATCCTGATGAAAGTGGAAACCCACAACCACCCAACAGCAATTGCACCATTTGCCGGTGCAGCGACAGGTTCAGGCGGTGAAATCCGTGACGAAGGTGCGACCGGTCGTGGTGGTAAGCCTAAAGCAGGTTTAACCGGCTTCACGGTATCTAACCTGAATATTCCGGGCTTTGAACAGCCTTGGGAAGAAAACTACGGCAAACCATCGCGTATGGCATCGCCGTTACAAATCATGATTGAAGGCCCGCTTGGTGGTGCTGCGTTTAACAACGAATTTGGTCGTCCAGCTTTAAACGGTTACTTCCGTACCTTTGAACAAAACGTGAATGGCGATGTTAAAGGTTTCCATAAGCCAATCATGATCGCTGGTGGTTACGGAAATATCCGTCCAGATCACGTTGAAAAAGATCCGATCTTACCGGGTGATTTGCTGATCGTACTCGGTGGTCCAGCCATGCTGATCGGTCTTGGCGGTGGTGCTGCATCTTCTGTAGATAGCGGTAAACTCGGCGAGAATCTGGACTTTGCTTCGGTACAACGTGAAAACCCGGAAATGGAACGCCGTTGCCAAGAAGTGATCGATACTTGCTGGCGCATGGAAGACCACAACCCAATCGTGTCGGTACATGACGTGGGTGCGGGTGGTGTATCAAATGCTATGCCTGAACTGGTGAATGATCACGAGTTAGGTGCAGTGCTGGATCTTCGTAAGATTCCATCTTTAGAACCTGGCATGTCGCCAATGGAAATCTGGTCAAACGAAGCGCAAGAGCGCTATGTATTAGCGATTCGTCCATCTTCTTTAGAATTATTTGAATCGATCTGTGCGCGTGAACGTTGTCCGTTTGCAGTACTGGGTGAAGCGACTGAAGCACGTCATTTAACCGTTGAAGATCCATTGTTCGGCAACAAGCCGGTGGATATGCCAATGCAGGTGATGCTTGGTGGTACGCCACGTATGAGTCGTTCATATGAAACGATTGAACGCAAAGGTGATGACTTTGACGCGGCTAAAGTCACTGATCTGAAAGATGCGATTTATCGCGTTCTGAAAAACCCGACAGTGGCTTCTAAATCATTCCTGATCAGTATTGGTGACCGTTCGATTACCGGTATGGTGGCACGTGATCAAATGGTCGGTCGCTGGCAGGTTCCGGTGGCGGATGCTGCGGTAACAACGACAAGCCTAGTAGGCTACACCGGTGAAGCGATGGCGATGGGTGAACGTCCACCAGTCGCATTGCTCAATCCTGCTGCATCGGCACGTTTATCAGTGGCTGAATCAATCTCGAACATCATGTCTGCAAAGATTGAAAAAATCAGCGACATTAAATTGTCTGCAAACTGGATGGCTGCTGCAGGTCAACCGGGCGAAGATCAAGCGCTATTCGAAGGTGTAAAAGCCATCGGTATGGAAATGTGTCCAGCACTGGGTATCGCAATTCCAGTCGGTAAAGACTCATTGTCAATGCGTACCACCTGGAATGACGAAGGCGAAGACAAGTCTGTCACTTCTCCAATGTCAGGCGTGATTACTGCATTTGCACCTGTGACCGATGTTCGTAAAACATTGACCCCTGAATTGAAAAATGAAGAGTCGGTACTGGTTCGTATTGACTTGTCTAAAGGTCAGTTCCGTCTAGGTGGTTCGATTCTGTCTCAGGTGTATAAAGCAATCGGTTCTGTGACGCCTGATGTCGACAGCTTCGATGACTTCAAAGCATTTTTCGCTTTGGTTCAAGACTGGAACAACCGTGGTCTGATCAAGGCATATCATGACATCGGTGATGGTGGTTTATTGGCGACTGTTGCAGAAATGATGTTCGCATCACGTTTGGGTGTAGCACTAGAAGATCAATCAATTGCAAGCTTATTCGCTGAAGAAATTGGTGCAGTCCTTCAAATTGCCAAAGCAGACTGGGAAGCGCTACAAGCTGAAGTTGCAGCATCTACCCTGAAAGATGCCATTCAGGTGGTGGGTACGGTAAATAACACGGATCAGTTATCTGTAAACGGTCTAGTACTTGAACGTGCTGATCTGCAAGTGGCTTGGACGGAAGTATCCCACCAAATCCAGCGCCTACGTGATAACGTACAAACTGCGGATCAGGAATTTGCTCTTATCACTGACAAATCTCATGCAGGTATCATTGCGAAACCGACATTTGATTTGAATGAAGCGATTGAAGCGCCGTACATTAATTCACGTCGTCCGAACATGGCGATTCTGCGTGAGCAGGGTGTCAATGGTCATATTGAGATGGCAGCAGCATTTGATAAAGTAGGCTTCAATACTGTTGACGTACATATGAGCGACTTGCTGGCAGGTCGTATCAGCCTGGATGACTTTGAAGGTCTGGTGACGTGTGGTGGCTTCTCGTACGGTGACGTAATGGGCGCTGGTGGCGGTTGGGCGAAATCAGTATTGTTCAATACGAAGCTGCGTGACCAGTTTGAAAAATTCTTTAACCGTCAAGAAACTTTCTCACTAGGTATCTGTAATGGCTGTCAAATGTTGTCTCAATTGGCTCCACTGATTCCGGGTGCGGAGGCTTGGCCACGTTTCCACCGCAATACTTCTGAAGTGTTTGAAGCACGTAGCGTGAATGTTCGTGTAGAACAATCAAACTCTGTATTGCTTCAGGGCATGGAAGGTTCAATTCTGCCAATCGCTGTAGCACATGGCGAAGGTCGTGCAGTTGCAACTGCGGAAAACTTTGCTGCGCTAAACGCATCAAATCAGGTGGTTCTGCGTTATGTAGATAGCCATGGTAATGCAACCCAACACTATCCATTGAACCCGAACGGTTCGCCAGAAGGGATTACCGGTGTAACGTCGCAAGACGGTCGTGCAACGATTATGATGCCGCACCCTGAGCGTAACTTCCGTGCGATTCAGCATTCTTGGAAACCAGAAGATTGGGATCAAGATGGTGCCTGGTTACGTATGTTCCGTAATGCGCGTAAATTTATTGGTTAATCGGTTATAGATTTAAAAAAGGGTTGCGTCAGCAGCCCTTTTTTTATGTATGTTTCGGAGTTAACATCGTTTAAATAATTCAAATAAGTAACCAGTTTAAATCATGAAAATATTTACATATTTTATCTTTGCATTATTGTGTTTTAGTGCAGATTATAACTTTGCAGATGGTGCATATTTAAAAATAGAAATAACGGCAATAACCATTTTAGGACTCGTTTCCTATAGTCTGGTTTATTTGACTCTCTTCGAAAAAATGTCGGATGAGCTGTATAGTCCACATTTAAAAATCATCTTGTGTTTAGCTTTGCATTTGATCGCTGTTGCGATCTTTTATATGAAATATCGTAAACACTACAGATCTACTAAATCATGAAAATATATTGAGATTCAGGATAGATGTTGAGCTTTTTGACAATGATGATGCATATAAAATAAAGAGGTACCTCATGCCAAGAATATTTATCAGATTCTCAAGGTGCATTTTACTTATTTCACTATTCACATTGGCGGGGTGTGATACATACATGTGGCGAGCTAATATCAAGCATTTAGATGAAATAAAACAAAGTGGTTATTTGCCGAAACTCAATCGTGATCGCGATATCGAAGGCCCTGATGTGAATCAAAACGGAATTCGTGATGATATTGATCTCTATATTGAAAAGAATTTTATAAATATGGAACAAAGACAGGCAGTAAAACAATTGGCTATGGTTCTGCAAGAGAGCTTATTACTCGATACTTCTCAGCAATACCCGCTACGAAAAATTGCATTTGAAAAATCGCGCGCGATAGGCTGCATTTACGAGCGTTTTTCTCAAGATACTTTGTACAAACCATCCAATGTCGTTCAGCATGTCATTGCAGTCACCACAAACACAAAACAGCGCTTTAAGGCGTATTTAGCTTTTAGTAAAGCGATGGATGGTAAAAGTATCACACTTCCAAATGAGAACTTATGTAATGAATAATTCAGGCTTACAGCAAAGTCACTTCTCATGTGGAAATATCAGAAAATTACTAATCATTAATTTTCTTAATTTTCAATAAATAACATTTAAAAATATTAACTTAATTATACATTATGGAAAAATAATTTAAAAATATCTATAATTACTTAATTCGTATCCACCTTGGGGTGGATTTTTGCTTTTTAAGCATTCTGATTTTTTAATTTAACTTCTCCCACTGAACTTGGTTTAGATTTTGCTTTCATATTGTATATAAAGTGCTATGGTATGTTTTATGCACAACTTTATTGCACTATAAAAGAAAGATGGAATAGATCAGTTCAGTATCAATTCTCAAGTATGAGGTGATGACATGGCTAAAACACTTAGAATAATGGATAAGGCGGCAATGCGTCAGAAAGGCTGGATGTTGTTTGCTATTGTCGTAGGACTACAAATATTGTTTGTTGTGGGCAGTTATTTGATGCAGGGTTCTTGATATTTGGCTTTAAAAAAGCCACCGAGAGGTGGTTTTTTAGTTTTGTTTCTATATTTGCTTTTGTTCGGGCATGAGGAACATTGCTCCGAAAGACAAAACCCCTTCGTCAGACTGATAGAATGACTATATCCCACAGGCTGACAGGTGACATCCATGTCGATGGTCAATTAAATATGATTGATGGAATAGTTAGATTATGAGTTGAACTTGCTTCAATACCGCCTTTAACGTATTTTCATAATCAAAAGATGCATTGGTACTGTCCTGATAACGCCAAGCCACATAACCATCTGGACGAACCAGCACTGCACCTGATTCATGAACTTCAGACTTGGCATTCCAAGTACCATAGACATCACGATACTCACGTGAACCAATCTGAATTACATCTAAATAAGGTAAATCTAGAGCCTCGGCAGCCAATCTCCAGCCTTTGCCTGATAAACCTGTCAGTAAGGTAAAACGGCCTTTACCGCTAATATCCAAAGTGGATTGCTTTTGGCCTTTGCTATTGATTAGCCAGGTATGTGGAACTTTGGCACCCGGACGAGTCGTGGCTTGCAGATAAAGCTGTTCATCTTTTTCAAAGATCTCGGGCTCAGTTTCACTCATCACCGCATTTGAGCTATAGCGCTGATTCAGTTCAACACCTTGGGCATTAAATTCAAAATGCTTAATTTCAAGTGCTTCAAATAACTTTTTACGAATTTCGGCACCTTGCTCATCTTCAGCAAAAATACGTTCCAGCATTTGTTTTTGCGTAGTGATGCCTTGGTCAAAACCAAAGACTTCTTTTAAATGCTTATAGTCAAAACGGGACTGGTTGGCACGTGCGACAATCTGCTTGCCTACAGGCGCACGTTCAGACGTATATGAATCGAGGAGGGAAGGTGCGGCCCAACCTTTGATTGCATAGGTGAGTTTCCAGCCAAGGTTAAACGCATCCTGCATACAGGTATTTGAACCTAAACCGCTTGAAGGCGGGTGACGGTGTACAGCATCACCACCACAGAACACGCGGCCTTTAGAGTATTCAGTTGCCCAAGTCTGGTTTACATACCAGTAGGACAGTTTTTGGATTTCGACATCTTCCACTTCAGCGCCAACAAATGTATTCAGACGCGATCGAACCTGTTCTTCAGTCACTTGTGGCTCGCCTTTGGAAATGTCAAAGCCCCAGCCCATAATCCATTCATTCCAAGGCGTAATGGCACGTAGCAAGCCCATACCGAGATCACCAAAGCTGGCTTCAGGATTGACGATCCATTGCAGAATCGCAGGGCGGTGCTGAACATATTTGCTTAGATCGGCTTTAAAAGTCACATAGACTGTACCCGCACGCGCCATCACACCTTCGAGTGGTAGCTCAAGTTGCTCAACCACTTTTGAGCGTGCGCCATCCATACCAATCAGATATTTGGCTCTTAAACTAAATTCTGTGTTGGTAATCCGGTTCAGGAAAGTAGCGGTGACACCATTTTCATCCTGAACATGCGATAAATATTCAGTATTGAAGTTATAGATTGCACCGCGCTCACCGGCATTCTTGACCAGTAAGGCTTCCATTTTCGGCTGAATCAAATCCACCAATGGACATGGACTGCCTTTGATATAGTCGCCATGACGTTCATCACCTGTGCCCCAAGCGCTTAAACGGGCAATTTCTTCACCGACCAGACTGGTGGTAATCAGGCTTTCGCCCATGTGTTCCCACGGTGTCGCAATTTCTTTGACTTGTTCTTCAATGCCTAAATCACGTAATACTTCCATAGCACGCTGATTGGTAATATGTGCACGTGGACTATTGGCCAGCCAGTTAAACTGTGTGAAGAGTTGAACTTTAATTCCATAGTTTGCCAGTGCTAAACCTAAGGTCGATCCTGCAGGTCCTGTGCCAATTACCAATACGTCAGTATCGTAATGCTGTGTCATACATGACTCCATGTGTCTGTCTGAAGAACAAGATTTGAATATATTTACAATCCAGTGTAGTGAAATTCAGGCAATACAATAGGAGTATTCATATAAACTATAGGTCTATTGAGATTCTTACTACTTTCTCGTTTGGCAGCTTAAAATGCCTGAGAATATGCGGCTGAGTTTATGGAACTTCGACATTTACGTGCTTTTTTAACAGTAGCTCAGGAACAGAGTTTTACCAAAGCAGCAGATAAGCTGTTCACGGCGCAGCCTTCTTTAAGTCAGCAGATTAAGGATCTGGAGCAGGAAGTCGGTGTAATGCTGTTTGATCGTTCATCCCGGCAAATCAAACTGACCGATGAAGGGCAAGCTTTTTTGATTCATGCTGAACAGGCGCTTGAAAGTGCCAAACTGGCAGTTGCCGCGGCGCGTCAGGTGGCGCAGCAGAAAAATAACCAGATCCATATTGGCTTTTTAAATGTTGCAGAACTGAAAGTGATGCCAAATATTCTGGCCAAACTGAAGCAGAATATTCCTGATTTAAAAATTCATCTGCATAGTCTGACCTGTATGGAGCAGATTCAACGCCTGAAAAATGCCGAGCTGGATTTGAGCTTTACCCGCTATTGTCTGCAACATCCCGATTTTGACAATATTCATTTAATGAATGAACAGATTTATCTGGTGGCAGCCGAGTATTTACATCCCACAGATCGGCCATTGAAGTTACAAGAACTGAAAAATCATCAGTTGATTATGTGTGAGCAAAATGCCTCGCCAGTCTTTTATGCGCAGTTGAATCACCTGATGTCTTTTGAACAATTGCAGCATGACCAAATACTGTGGGTTACCAATGTGTTGCAACATATTAACCTGATCAATATGGGCATGGGTTTTAGCTTCGTCCCGGAATATCTGCTGCGTTTTTTAAATGAGCATGTGAAAATCGTGCAAACAGATCAAGTCCTGCCACAATTAGGACTTTATGCAACATTTAACAAGAATTCTCATAATTCTGCATTGAATATTATTACCCAGGCACTGGACAATAGATCTTAAATAAGCCATTGAAAATGTTGAAGGGAAACATGCTAAAACTCATTTATTATGTACCAGATGAACATCTTGAAGTGACTAAGGAAGCCTTGTTTAAAGCGGGTGCAGGCGGCATCGGAGATTATACCCACTGTGCCTGGCAGGTACTGGGAACAGGACAGTTTAAAGCGCAGCAAGGTGCAGATCCTTATATTGGTGAAGTCGGGGAATTAGAGCAGGTTGAAGAGTGGCGAGTAGAAATGCTGGTTGCTGATGAAAAGGCGGTCGAGGTCGCCAAAGCTCTGCAAGCAAGCCATCCTTATGAAGAGCCTGCTTTTGAGTTTATTCAGCTCCTGGATATTAAAGTCTAAACGTGCAACCTTATTGCTGCTAGAAGTAATGGTGCGCATCGTGTTTTAGCGTACCATCAGCTTATCTGTTTAAAATGATTAACCTCCTTTTATGAGTATAAAATCAGTCATCATCATAAAAATAAAACAGGAAAATAATAATGCAGTGGTCAAAACAGCTCGGCAATATCCTCAAGAATACGCTCAGTAAAACTATCAAACATGGTGCGGGAATCCTGCATAGCCGCATTCCCTATTCTCATGACAATCCCTATCTGGATGGGATATTTGCGCCACAACGACAGGAGCATTTTGCTACTCAATTGATGGTAGAAGGGCAAATTCCTGTAGAACTGGAAGGTGCGCTGATGCGGATTGGCCCGAATCCGATCACGGTAAAGAACCCACGAAATTATCACTGGTTCACCGGTGATGGCATGATTCACGCGCTGAAACTCAAAGCTGGTGAAGCACATTGCTATAAAAGTGCTTATGTCGGATCGGCCAGTGTGCAGAAAAAATTGCATAGACCACAGATTTCAGGGAAAACGCGTGGAATCGCGGATGCGGTCAATACCAATATCATCCACTTTGCCGGGAAAATCTGGGCACTGGTCGAAGCGGGGGCTTATCCGATCGAAGTAAATCGTGAACTGGAATCAAAACGGCATCAACTTTTTGAAAATGATCAGGATCTACCGTTTACGGCTCATCCGCATATCGACCCGGAAACAGGAGATATTCATGCGGTTTGTTATGATGCCTTGAATCATCATCAGGTTTTTTATTTACATATTGATGCTCAAGGCAAATTGCAACATCATGTCGAAATTCCAGTCAAACATGGCCCGATGGTGCATGACTGTGCCATTACTCAATCTCAGGTGCTGATTCTGGATTTGAATGTCAACTTTTCTATGCGTAGTGCCTTAAAAGGCTCATTACTGCCCTATCAATGGAATCCTAAACATCAGGCTCGTATAGGTATGCTGCCTTTTGGTGGCAGTGCGGCAGACATCCGCTGGTATGAGATTGATCCCTGTTTTATTTTCCATACGGTCAATGCTTATGACCTGAACACAGGTGATGTAGTGATGGATGCAGTGGTACATTCCCAGGCACTGGTCAGTTCCATTCAGGGACCAATAGAAGATCAGGAGATTCGGCTGGAAAGATTGATCTTCGAGCAGCAAACAGGAAAAGTCACTCGAACTGTATTATCCAATATCAAGCAGGAATTTCCGCGGATCAATGAAGCCTATACAGGGCGACCTTATCGCTATGCCTATAGTGTTTCCTTTGCCGGCTTTGATGATCCTTATCATGTTAGCAGTAATACACTCTTGTACCATGATCTGGAAACCGGCAGTACAGCAAGCTATTCCTTTGGAGCAAACTGGGTTACAGGTGAGGCAGTTTTTGTCGCCCGAGAAGGTGCTCAAACAGAAAATGATGGCTGGCTGATGTCTTATCTACACGCCTTGGATGGCAGTCCATCGAAAGTGGTGATTTTAGATGCGCAATATATTCAGAAGGGGCCTATTGCCACGATTCATTTACCGGTTCGTGTACCCGTCGGATTTCATTGTAACTGGATGGATGACCGGAAATTGAGAACTTATTATTCTTAGATTTTGATGATGCATAAGCACTTTGGGTGCTGGCACAGTCTCATATCGCGTGAAGATTTAAATCTTTATTTAATAGGTTGATGTTACTTTGAAGGATGAGAAGGGTAGGTCTAAATTAACCGAGATCCCAGGTTAGGCAGAAAATTCATTTCTGAATCTCTGCCTAAGAGTGGTATTCATATCGCCAAGAATATCAAATCAAAGATTTATTCTTCTATTGCTACTGTTAAACTTTCTGGATAAATAACTCACGATCAAAACGGTATTGCGGGAAGAACACGCCGTCTTTGGCGCGTTCACCTGCACCAATCACCATGACTGGATATTGTTCATCATTCAATTTCAGAATTTCACGAACCATCGGCTCATCAAAACCTTCCATCATACAGCTGTCAAAACCATAAGCACGTAAAGCTAAGACCAGATTTTCACAAGCGAGCGCCATCGTTTTGGTCGCCCACAGTTTCGCATCAGCCGGGCTGAAAGCAGACACTGGCATTTGTTTGTCCAATGTACGGGCAACTTTGAAAGCCACTTTCTTAAAGTTACCAAAAGCATTCAGATAACCAGTCTTATAGTTGTAAGGAATATATTTATAGTATTTCTTAATCGCGGGTGGCGCTTCTGGAAATGGAAATTCATTGACATTTCGCTTCGCCATTTCATCGATACGGTCGGTACGTGCCACACAGATAATCAGCTCAGAAGCCGTTTTTGCTGCCAGTTGGCTCATGCAGGCTTTGACCAGTCGCTTTTTCTTCGCCGGGTTTTGTACCACATAAAATGTCCAGGGCTGCAAGTTTGACGAATTGGGAGCCAGCAACGCCAGATCCAGACAAGCATCAAGTACATCTTCTGGAATTGGTTTTTTGGTAAATTTACGCACTGAACGACGACTTTCGATCACTTTACGGAAATTATCGACATCAATATCCTGCGGAGCAGGTTCATAATAACGTTTTTTATCCGGATTGGCGCTATCAATGGTTTCAGTAGACTGGGCAATAATGGATGAATTTTCAGTAGACATATTCTTTATTCTTACAGGTAAAGGAATCAATGAGGCAGTCTAAACCAGCTCATTGAGATCCTAAGTTTGAAAATTAGTTGAATTGTGTGAAATCAGGTTTACGTTTTTGCATAAAAGCTTGTACGGCTTCCAGCATTTCCGGAGAGCCAACGCGCTGCATGAAAATTTCTGCTTCATGGTCGATGCAGGCCACAATTTCATCCAGATTATGTTTCATCAAGGCTTTGGTTTGCTTCAAAGACGCCAAAGGTAATGCTGCTAAAGTCTGCGCCTGTTTTTGTGCAGCCGCATAGGCATCTTCTTCAATACTATTCACCAGACCGGCACCGAGTGCTTTTTCGCTATTGAATTTTTGTGCAGTCAGCAATAATTCAGCCGCTTTATGATAGCCCGCCTGCTGAATCAGCAATTTGCTTGAAGCGCCTTCAGGCGATAGGCCCAGACTGACAAATGGAATCTGGAACAGGGCAGTATTGTCACTATAGACCAAGTCACAATGCAATAAGATGGTTACCCCAATCCCGATTGCAACGCCACGTACCGCTGCAATTAAAGGCTTGGAAAACTTGGCAGCCGCTTTGAGTAAAATAAAGGGCGGGCCTTCAGCCGCAGGGGCCTGACCTTTCTTGGCAGCAGATTTCATGAAATCCTGCATATCATTGCCCGCGCTAAAGTCCGTGTCCTGACCGCGTAACACCACCACACGCACCTGATTGTCCTGATCTGCTTCATCGAGCGCTTGAGCAATCCATAAATACAGCTCGCTGTATAAGGCATTTCTCGCTTCCGGGCGATTGATGGCTAAAGTGAGTACGCCATGTTCTAAATTCGCATGCAAATGCTCATGAGGTTGTTGAATACAGCTCAGTGTCATCGTACTATCCTTGCTTTAAAACTTAATTTGATTTTATGAGATTGATTATGTCGCATATTTATTGGGGCGGCACAACTCATGAGTCATAAAAATGATCTGTTATGAACTATACATTTGATTATCTGGTTTTCATTGGCCGTTTTCAGCCTTTTCATCTGGCGCATATGCAAACCATTCAGATTGCTTTGGAACACAGTCAAAATGTGATTTTGGCCCTTGGTTCTGCGCAGAATGAACGCAATATCAAAAATCCATTTCTGGCTTCGGAACGTGAAGCCATGATCCTTGCAAATTTTAGTCCGGAAGATCAGGCGCGGATTCAATTTGTAGAAGTCATTGATGTTTATAACGATGAAAAATGGCAAAAACTGGTGAAATCGCTGATAAATCAGGCCATAGAACCGAATGCCAAAGTCGGACTGATTGGACATTTTAAAGATGATTCTTCATATTATTTAAAATTTTTCCCGGAATGGGAAATGGTCGAACTGGAAAGCCTAGAAGGTGCTTTATCCGCTACGCCGATGCGTGAAGCTTATTATCGCGGTGAAATTCAACGGGATAAATTTCCACAAGGCACGATTGAGTTTCTAGAGCAATTCCAGCATACCGAAACCTATCAGCAACTCAGTCAAAAATTTGTCCAGAAGGATAAAAGCAATCTGGCCTGACTCGATCAGATGGCTAGAGGCTGATTCATGGTGGTCTGAGCATGCTGTTTTAAACATTCACCCAGAATCGCCAGAGCAGGAGACTGCTGTTTCCAGTGATGCCAATACAAGGGGACTTCAATACGCATTTCACCGGAAAGTTCAATCAATTGTCCTGATTCCAGCAAATGCCGGGTTTGATAATCCGGCAACCAGCCATAACCCAAGCCCATGACAATGGCATCAAAAAATGCATGCGTCGATGGAATAAAAAAGTGAGGATATTGTGCCGGACTCAGGCCAAATTCTTGCTGGATATACTGGGTATGCAACTGGTCTTTTTCATTAAACAGAATCGCCGGTGCGTGGCGTAAGGCATCACGATGTATTCCTTGTTGAAACCAGTTCCGGGCAAATTCAGGCGTGGCAACCAGACGGTAGTGCATTTGTCCAATCCGCTCGGCCAGACAGCCTTTCATGGCTTTGGCTTCAGTGCTTAAACAGGCATTGACCAGTCCGGCTTCCAGTAAATGATGGGTTTGTGATTGGTCATCCAGTTGAAAATGCAGCACAATTTTATGCTGGATCAGTTGGGCTTGTAAGGTCGGCAATAACCAGGTCGCAAGTGAATCGGCATTGGTGGCAATATTCAGACAGTAAAAACCTTCCTGTTGTACCTGTCCGCCCAAATCCTGCATCAAATTCTGTTCTAGCAAACGCTGATGCTGTAAATAATGCAATAAAGTTTGTCCAGATTGAGTCACGCGACAAGGCCGGTCTCTCACCAGCAGCAAGTGTCCCAATTGTTTTTCCAGACTCTGAACACGAAGGGTCACTGCTGAGGCAGTAATATTGAGTTGTTCTGCCGCCAGATCAAAACTTCCAGTTTTTGCAACCGCGTAAAAAGCATCACATTGTTTCGCATTCAGCATCGCTACAATCTAAGAAAAATTTAGTTAAATTGATATTAACTTAGTTTTAATGAATAGCTTCCTTTTTGTTGAATAATTCATGTATTCAAAAAAGGGGAATGTGATGTTCAGTTATATGGTCAGTGGCTTTGCTGTAGGTATGAGCCTGATTGTCAGTATCGGGGCGCAGAATGCCTTTGTACTAAAACAGGGTTTAAAACAGCAGCATATCTTCCTGGTCTGTTTGACGTGTGCCTTGTCTGATACTATTTTGATATTATTAGGTGTTTTTGGTTTTGCTCACATCATTGAACATTATCCAAATGCGGTTATGTTTTCTAAATATATTGGCGCAGGATTCCTGTTTTATTATGGTCTGCAACATGCAATCAATGCATTTAAATCAACAGAAGTTTTGGCTCCAAGTGATCAAGTTACAGCACATTTTTTACAAGTGTTGATGATCTGTCTGGCATTTACTTGGTTAAACCCGCATGTTTATTTAGAAACCGTCATCCTGATTGGTTCAATTTCAACGCAATATAGCCTAGGAAAATGGTGGTTTGCGCTTGGTGCTGTGTGTGCATCCTGGTTTTTCTTTTTTAGCTTGGGCTATGGGGCAAAGATATTGACACCCTGGTTTCAGCATCGCCATGCCTGGAAAGTTCTGGATGCTCTCATTGCTTGTACCATGTGGATCGTCGCAGGTTCATTAATTCTCAGTATTTAATTCAACTGGTAATATAAAAATCCTCAATTGAGGATTTTTATATTTTGAACAAGAGAATGCGAGTAAGGTCTGTAATTGATATTTGTCTAAACACTCTGTTTAAACATTTTTCAAAGAGAATCACAATAGAAAATGGAGTTTGCAGTGCTCGCTGTGTAAGCAAATTTTACTTCAGATTTTGTTGGAATATATGATCATATTTAGGAGATGAATTTTAAAATCAAACTATTAACAGTCTCCATTCGATGAGCATACTTCGCTTAAGCCATTTCTTAAAAATAAATACTAACGATTATTTTTTCCATTAGTCACTAAGGGTTTTACAAAAACTTCAGTTAACTGGTATAAAAATAACGAAAACAAAAATTCTAAAACTGAAAAGAAAATTTAATTTCAGCTTGAAGCGTGTACCTAAATTCGATCAATAAGAAATTAAACAAGGTGGATTTAAAATTGAAAAAAACAATAAAAACTGGACTGATTGGCCTGGCAATCTGTTTATTTTTCAGCAGTCAGACTTTTGCAAAATCATGGACGCTCACTCCTAAAAGTGATGTCGGCTTTGAGATCAAGTCAATGGGACTGACTGTGGTCAAAGCCAAGTTTAATCAGGTGCAATCCAGCATGCAGTTTGATGCCAAAGCACCGCAAAATGCTTCAACGCATCTGGTCATGGATGTGGAGAGTTTGAGTTTTAATAAACCGTTATTGAAACATATGATTTTGGGTGAAGACCTTTTTTATGTTGAAAAATATAAAACGGTAAGTTTTAAAAGTATCCAGTTTAAAGACCTGGGCAATGGTAAATACAATGTTTTAGGCAATTTGACTTTGCGTGGTGTGACCAAACCGGTGATTTTTGAAACCACCTTTAAGTCGAGTCTGTCTAATGACAACTTGCTCGAAGTCCAGGCATTTGCAGTGATTAACCGCAGTGATTTCGGCATGAGAAAGGGGATCGCAGGCGTAGGGGAGAAAGTGAATCTGCATCTCTCGGGTCATTGTGAAGTTAATTAAGGGTGTTTGAATACAGTCTTTTTTCAGCTTAATAGACTGCTGCATGTCTATTGCTTAGCTTTAAAAATTGAAGCATAGAAGACATATAAAATGCTTGTATTACATCAAAGTAATCACAAAAAAAGCCCGATTTTTTTCGAGCTTTTATCCTTGCAGGAAATAGTCAATTAAGCACTTTGCAGAGCTTTTAAATCTTCCAGGACTTGTTCGGCATGACCTGCGGCTTTGACTTTACGATATTCTTTGACCAGTTCGCCGTTATGGAAAATAAAAGTCGAACGCTCGATCCCCATGACTTGTTTGCCATACATGTTCTTTTCTTTAATCACATCAAAGTGATTACACAGGATTTCTTCTTTATCACTGATCAGATTAATACTCAGATTCTGCTTTTCAGTAAAGTTTTGATGGGCTTTGACCGAATCACGAGATACGCCAATAATTGTGGTATTTAAAGCATCAAACTGGTCTTTTAAACAAGAAAATCCGACGGCTTGAGTGGTACAACCCGGAGTAGAATCTTTAGGATAAAAATAAATCACCAGCCATTCTGTATCCAGCTGGGTTAAATTGATTTCAGCTGTCGTTGCAGGGAAACTCTGGTCAAGCAAACTGATGGCAGTCATATTAACTCCTGTTTTATTTAAATTTTTCAAAAAAATAAGCCACATTATAGTGGCTTATTTCATTAAAGAATAATGAGATATTATTTCTTCGGCGCAGCTTGAGCTGATTTCATTGCTTCTTCAGTCAAAGTTTTCAGTTTGCCTGTTAACTGTGGACCAAAACATGCTTGCAGGTCTTTATTCTGCTTCTGTACAAAAGCTAAAGTTCCAGGACTTTTCTTCTGATTAATGGTGCTTTGGATTTCCCATTTTTGTGCATTGGTTAGTTTACCATCTGCTTCAACAGCGCAAGTACAATATTTACTGACTTCAGCAGCGGTCAGTTTTTTACCTTTGCCAGTTTCATCTTTACAAACATTGATCAATGCAGATTTTACATTGGTGCTTTTATAAGCTTGTTGTAATTTGTCATCAGCTGCCTGAGCCGTTGTTGCGAACATAGCAGCAGCTGAAACAATTGCTGAAAGCACGATGCTTGATTTTAAATTCTTCATAAACTCTACCTTGTTATTACGGTATATAACGTGTCGGGTCTTCAACACCTGCGTCCGCAAAACCCTGTTTACGTAAACGGCAACTGTCACATTTGCCACAGGCACGTCCTTGGTCATCTGCTTGATAGCATGACACCGTTTGACTGTAGTCTACGCCATGTTCAATACCTAAGCGAATAATATTTGCTTTGGATAAATGTAACAAAGGTGTTTCAAATTTGAGCGCCTGACCCTCTACGCCAACCTTGGTCGCAAGGCGTGCCATGTTGGCAAATGCGTCAATAAATTCCGGTCGGCAATCCGGATAGCCCGAGTAATCAACCGCATTAATTCCGATCACAATTGCTTCGGCTTTAAATACTTCCGCAGCGGCTAAAGCATAAGACAGGAAGATGGTATTACGTGCCGGAACATAGGTAATCGGGATACCGGCTTGTTCATGATCAGGCACCTCAATGCTATGATCGGTAAGGGCTGAGCCACCCAGATTGCCCAGATCAATATTAATCACACGATGTTCCACACCGGCAGCTTGAGTCAGTGCTTTGGCTGCATCCAGCTCTGTGGTTGAACGCTGACCATACTTAAAACTGATCGCGATACATTCGTAGCGTGCCTGTGCCCAAGCCAGACATGTAGTTGAGTCTAATCCGCCAGATAACAGAACAATGGCACGAGGGCGCATAAGCTGATTCTCCAAAAAAGTAACTTTACAAAAAATTAACGACCAGTTTCATCATTCCATAACAACTTGTGCAGCTGTAACTGGAAACGAACAGGGAGATGGTCTTCTAAAATCCACTGAGCCAAATCACGCGCCAGTTGCGGTAAACGAACCGCGCCTTTTTCAATCGCAAATGCAGGCGAGAACCAGACTGTACTGACTTTCTCTTGAAGCTGATACTGTTCAAGCTGCTGCTTTGACCATTCATAGTCTTCACGGTTGCAGATCACAAACTTGATTTGATCATGTGGCGTTAAATGATCCAGATTGGATAACAAATTTCGTGCAACTTCACCTGAAGTTGGGGTTTTTAAATCTAGAACTTTGGAAACGCGCGAGTCTACTTTAGCAACATCTAAAGCACCACTGGTCTCTAAAGAAACCTCACAACCTAAATCAGCAAGGCGCTGCATTAAAGGCAGGGCATTCGGTTGAGCCAGTGGTTCACCACCGGTCACACAGACATAGGGTGTTTTAAAATCGAGCGTGGTCTGAATAATTTCATCCAGAGACTGACGCTGACCACCTTCAAATGAATAGGTGGTGTCACAGTATGTACAGCGTAACGGGCAGCCGGTTAAGCGGATAAAAACCGTTGGCAAGCCCGCAGCATTGGCTTCACCTTGTAATGAATAGAAGATCTCCGTAATGCGTAAACCCGCAGACGGATCAGAAACTGGAATTGCGGAAGAACGAAGCGTATTCATAACAAAACTAACCACTGAGAAATAAATAACCGGGTATAAAAATAAAAATCCCTACGATCATGACTGATCGTAGAGACGGGGAGCGCTTGAAGCTCCGAGGAACACCAATGTGCCCTCTAAGTTAAGACATATTAGTCTTCGCGTAATAGATCGTTCAGGCTGGTTTTAGAACGAGTTTGCGCATCTACTTTTTTCACGATAATCGCAGCATAAAGGCTGTAAGTACCACATTTAGAAGGCAGACTACCTGCAACAACGACTGAACCTGCTGGTACGCGACCATAGTGAATTTCACCAGTGGCACGATCATAAATCTTGGTCGATTGACCAATGAATACGCCCATTGAAATTACAGAACCTTCTTCAACGATCACGCCTTCAACGATTTCAGAACGTGCACCGATAAAGCAGTTATCTTCAATAATCGTCGGGTTGGCTTGAAGTGGTTCAAGTACACCACCAATACCAACACCACCAGACAAGTGAACATTTTTACCAATCTGTGCACATGAACCCACAGTTGCCCATGTGTCCACCATCGTACCTTCATCTACATAGGCACCGATGTTGACATAAGAAGGCATCAAGATCACGCCTTTGGCCTGGAACGAACCTTTACGCGCCACCGCGGGAGGGACTACACGTACGCCAGCCGCTTTGAATTGTTCTTCAGTCCAGTCTGAGAATTTAGTATCTACTTTGTCATAGAAACGAAGATCACAAGCTTGCATTGGTTTGTTGTCGTTTAATTTAAATGATAACAATACCGCTTTCTTAATCCATTGATGAACAATCCATTCACCATCGATTTTTTCAGCAACACGTAAAGTACCATTGTCTAGACCAGCAATTACGTCCTCAACTGCTTGACGGATTTCATCAGGGCAATCTGCAGCTGTGAAATTCGCACGATCTTCAAACGCTTTTTCAATGATTGTTGAAAGCTGCGACATGATCTTCCTTCCAGAAAAAATTTTCTAGATTTTACACTATATTGCATTAAAAATAGTTGAGCAGACTGAAAATAGATGAAAAATAGCCAAAAGTGTGGGAAGTTTGAAATAATGAACGTGATAAGTGTTATTTTTCATTATTTTAAAATGTAGTAGAAGTGTTAGAAAAAGCCAGGTTATCAACAAGAAAAACTAATTTGTATCAGAAAATAACAAAAGATCAGCAAAACATGAATAAAAAATATTTTTTAAGTCCTTTATATTGAACCCATCACGAATAACTAATGATCAAAATAAGTTCTTTTGAGGAGAGAAATAATGAAATCTTTACATAATATTTTAGCAGTATCGGTCTTAGCTGTAGTAGCGGGTTCTGCGATGGCTGCTGATGAAACAATCGTAACAGATGAAGGTGTGGCATCTTTTTCTTTCTTTAAACCAGCAGCTGTTCGTGCTGAAGTCGGTACTACCGGTTATGGTGGTGCACTTTCATGGAACGTAAACCCATATGTAGGGTTAACTTTAGGTTATAACGGTGGTGATATTTCTTGGTCTGACGATTTGTCCATAGATGGGACAAAATATGACCTGGATATGGACAATAACCTGACTTATCTAAATGCTGAAATCCGTCCTTGGGCGAACTGGTTCTATATGGCGGCAGGTGTAGCATATATTGACAATGATTATGGTATAGAAAGTCGTACGGGAGCTAATGGAATTATTACACTTGATGGCAATCGCTACCAAACAGTCGGTAATACTACTGGACGTATTTCTGGTGACTTATCGTATAAAAACAATATTGCGCCTTATGTAGGGATTGGCTTCTCACCAGCCATTACCAACCGTTGGGGCGTATTCGGTGAGATTGGTGCCTACTATAATGGTAATCCAACTGTTAATTTAACTCCTTCTGGTGAATTTACGTCATTAGATACAGGTGCTCCAGATTTTGAAGATGCTTTAATAGATCAAGAAAATAAAATTCGTAATGACAATGAATACGAATGGCTTCCAGTAGCGAAACTGGGTGTCAGCTTCCGCTTCTAAGCTATAGCTGCATAAAAAAAACGAGCTTCGGCTCGTTTTTTATTTATTAGAAGCTATTGAAAGTGATAGCCCAGTTTCAAACCTAGGATCAAAGCATTGTTATCAGAAACTGCAGATAAACCTGCAATCTGTGGCGTAATAGGTTCGGATGAGGAAATTTCAGGTTTTTGAAACTTTAAATAATAGAATCCTGTGGCAATATCCCAAGTATCTTGAATCTTGTAAAGATGACCTAGTCCAATACCCCAATATCCATCACTCGGATTTAATGTCGAAGCCGGATTTCCTGTACCGGAATCCCATAAGAGTTCGATAGAATTTATGCCAAAGGAGGGCCATTGATGGGCAAACCCAATTTTTGCAGACCATTGATCCTCCCGATAATCAATCATCCTGAATGATTTTAATTCTGGGAACTGTAAGGCCGCATAGTCAATCACTGCACCGAATTTAGGCGGCTGAATGACAAAATTTTGCCAGTTCGACCAACGCAGTGTGCCATAAAAGGCATTTTGATAAGGCAATCCTGTTTGAAAATCCAGATGGATGGATTGAGGGGTTTGAATCTGGGTATAGGGGGAGGGATTGGTGCCTACGACAATCGATTCAGCAGTTTTATGATGGTGAGCAATGGCTGAACGGTAAGTCAGCGCAGTTCTAAAAAAATATTCGGGTAGTTGATAACTGAATCCTGCAAGCCAGCCCCAAGCGGGATCTTGTTCAAATGTAGCCCGATAACCATTAAATATATAAAAGGTTTGCCCGGATAAATATAAGCTTCCTTCCAGACTTTGATAACTTAGCCCTGTATAAAAATTCCAGTGATTATCCGGTTGGAAGCCGATTAATGATGTGAGATTGTGGCTATCAAACTTGATAGTCGCGGCCTCAACAGAAAGCGCTTCACCTGCAAAAACAGGATTATAACTATAAGCCACATCTACATGATAAGGCTGATCATAAATCAGTCCCCATGATAGTTGAGGGTGAAGCTGTAATTTTAAGGCAACATTAGAAATAAATTGCGTACTGGCAAGTTGGCCCGTAGAAAAGTCAGTAATACCCAGTTGTTGCAGCTGCTCGGTATGCTGTACCTGACCGCTAATATCAGGGCGAACCCAAGCCAATGAAATTTCAGCATAATGATTTTTTTCAAAAAAAGACTGAATACTTTGATTGGACTGTTCAAAAGCAGCGCTATAACCTGACCCAGAAAAAGCGCAGCCCATACAGAAAAGAGCAAATTTGCTGTCGATCATATTGGTATAATTCAATTTATTATTAATGTGATTATGCTTGATATTTATACAAATTATCCACTTGAAAATAATAAAGAGGCTCGCGGGCCTCTTTGATTGAAAACTTATATATTTTTATTCGTCTGGATAGGCGACTTTTTTAAGCGCTTTAATATCGGCATCCGGCGAGCACAGGGAAATAAACTCGTAGCCATAACCACGTAGTAAATGTCCTTTACGTACCGCAATCCAGGTGGTATTCATGCCAAAAATATCCGTTTTAATCTGCTTTAAACGGTAATCACGCTCCGGGTCATAAGCGACATCGTTGACAATGCCGACGCCCATATTCATTTCCACATAGGTTTTAATCACATCGGCATCGAGTGCGGACATCACGATATCGACATCAAAGCCGGCTTCTTCAAAGGCGGTATCAATCTTGGAGCGACCGGTAAAACCACCATGATAGGTAATAATCGGGTAATGGGCCAGATCTTCGATCCGGATCTGATCTTTAGTTGCAAGTGGATGATTTTGCGGCGTAATAATACTATGTTGCCAGTTATAATAAGGTACGCTGGCCAGATTGTCTTCAGTCGTCAGTGCTTCGGTTGCAATACCGATATCGGCTTGACCTTGCAGCAGCATTTCCGTGATTTCTACCGGGCTGGCCTGTTGCAGAATCAAATGCACTTTAGGAAATTCTTTTTTGAATTGGCTGACAATCGGCGGTAGCACATAGCGCGCCTGGGTATGCGTGGTGGCAATGGTCAAGGTACCTTCATCAACTTTATTAAAATCATCAGCCAGACGCTTAATATTATCGGCATCGACCAGCATGCGTTCTACAATTCCTAATAGTGCCTGACCCGGCTCGGTTAAACCCAGTAGACGCTTACCCTTACGGATAAATAGCTGCACGCCAAGCTCATCTTCCAGATCTTTAATATGCTTACTCACTCCAGACTGCGAAGTATAAAGTGCAGCTGAGGCTTCAGTTAAATTAAAGTTCTGTCTAACCGTTTCTCGTATAATTCTTAATTGTTGGAAATTCATAATTCTCTTTACCCTAGAAGAGGATGGGGCATTTCGAAGCCCCATCTTTTGGTCTTAAGCGACCTGATTTTCAAATAAATGCAAGTTCACTGCACTTAACCACACGGTTTGATTGGGGCGGAATTGGTGTGCTCTTGCTTCATCAGGTGTCAGTAAGATTTCAATCAAGTTACCCTGACGGTCATTCAGTTCTGCAACGACTTTACCCGCAATCCATAATTCACGTATGAAGGTGGCCTGAATGGCATTGTCTTGTGGCTGTGCATGAATGCGCAGTTCATCAGGACGTGCGAATAAAATCACTTCACCTTGAGCAGCATTTTTTGCGCCATCAAACTGAATACGATCTTGACCGAGCTGAATAATGCCGCCGTTGTTCTGGCCTTCAAAACGATTGGCTTGACCCAAGAAATCAAACACAAATGGGGTTGCCGGCGTTTCATAGACCTCACGTGGCGAACCGATCTGTTCGACATTACCTTTGTTCATCACCACAATCTGATCGGCCACTTCCAGCGCTTCTTCCTGATCGTGGGTCACAAAGATCGAGGTGATGTGCAACTCATCATGCAAGGTACGTAACCAGCGACGTAATTCCTTACGGACTTTGGCATCCAGTGCACCGAAAGGTTCATCTAGCAACAGCACACGCGGTTCAACGGCTAAGGCACGTGCCAATGCAATACGCTGACGCTGGCCACCTGAAAGCTGAGCAGGGTAACGGTCAGCCAGAAAACCCAGCTGAACCAAATCAAGTAAACGCGTAACACGTTTTTTAATTTCCGCTTCAGATGGACGGGTTTTACGTGGGCGAACACGCAGACCAAAAGCAATATTGTCAAATACCGTCATATGACGAAACAGGGCATAATGTTGAAACACGAAGCCGACTTCACGTTCACGTACATGAACATTGGTCGCATCCTGACCTTCCAGAATGACCTGACCGCCATCTGCAGATTCTAGACCTGCAATAATCCGTAGCAGCGTGGTTTTGCCGCAACCTGATGGGCCGAGCAGGGCCACCAGTTGACCATCTGGAAAATCCAGCGAGATATTTTTAAGTGCATGGAATGCACCAAAGTGTTTTTCAATATTTTGTACTTGAATACTCATGTTGGCATTCCTTAAGAAACTGTAGAATCTTGATTACGTTTGTCCTGTTTTTCCTGGCGCAGTTCCACCCATGTTTTTAAAATCAGGGTGACAATTGCGAGGAGAGCCAGAAGCGAAGACACGGCAAACGCAGCACTAAAGGTATATTCGTTATAAAGAATTTCGACGTGTAGCGGTAAAGTATTGGTTTCACCGCGGATATGACCGGATACAACCGATACTGCACCAAACTCACCCATGGCCCGTGCATTACACAGAATCACGCCGTAAATCAGACCCCATTTGATATTTGGCAGGGTCACTTTCCAGAAAGTTTGCCAGCCAGATGCACCGAGCACAATCGCAGCTTCTTCTTCTTCCGTGCCTTGTGCTTCCATTAATGGAATTAACTCACGAGCCACGAAGGGTACAGTAATAAAGATGGTCGCCAGGACAATGGCAGGCACTGCATAAAGGATCTTGATGTCATTGTCCATTAACCAGGACCCCATCCAGCCTTGCGTACCGAAAATCAGTACCAGCATTAAACCGGCAATCACGGGAGAGACCGAAAATGGCATATCAATCAAGGTGGTCAGGAAGGATTTACCCCGAAAGTTAAACTTCGCCACTGACCATGCTGCAGCCACACCAAATACCACGTTCAGCGGTACGGCGATTGCAGCAGTCAAAAGTGTAAGTTTGACCGCAGATAAAGTATCTGGATGCACCAATGCCTGTGTATAAACACCAATTCCCTGTTTAAAGGCTTCCACAAAAACCAGAATCAAAGGCAGGATCAAGCAGCTCAAGAAAAAAATCAGTGCAAGAGTGATCAGGGTATAACGTACCCAGGTTGGCTCACGGGTTGCATCACGGGATTGCAGTTTTTCAGCCAGTGCATTGCTGTTGGTATTCAAACTCATCGTGCAGTTCTCCCGGTACGGCGGCTGGCCCAAGCTTGCAGTAAGTTAATCAGGAACAGCAGGACAAATGAAATCAGCAACATCACCACCGCAATTGTGGTTGCACCGGCATAATCATATTCTTCTAAACGAGAAATAATCATCAGTGGGGCAATTTCTGTTTCAAAGGGCTGATTCCCGGCAATGAAGATCACCGAACCATATTCACCAACACCGCGAGCGAAAGCTAACGCAAAGCCAGTGATAAGCGCAGGAAGTAAAATCGGGAAAATTACCTTGGTCACAATTTGCAAGCGATTTGCCCCGAGTGCAGATGCAGCTTCTTCCAGTTCGGTTTCCAGATCACTGAGTACCGGCTGTACGGTACGAACCACAAAAGGCAGGCCAATAAAGATTAGAGCCAGCGTAATACCAATCGGGGTATAAGCAACCTGAATACCAATCGGTTCAAGATACTGACCAATCCAGCCAGTCGGCGCATATAAAGAGGTCAAGGCAATACCGGCCACCGCTGTTGGCAGGGCAAAAGGCAAATCGACCAAGGCATCGACAATACGTTTGCCCGGGAAGCTATAACGTACCAGACACCAGGCCAATAACAGGCCAAACACCACATTCACCAGCGCAGCAATAATGGCTGCACTGAAACTGAGTTGTAGTGATTTTTGAATACGTTCAGAGCTCAGGATTTCCCACAAGCCTTCCCAGCCAATGCCCAGTGATTTAATAAAAACAGCAGACAGCGGGATTAAAACGATTAATGATAAATACGCTAGGGTAAAGCCTAGAGAAAGACCAAATCCTGGCAGCACTCGGGATCGCTGCGACATGATGACTCCTCAAAAGAGAGAAAGCTGGTTAAAACTAACCAGCGAAAATTAAAAAAAGAAATTGGACACAAGCATAATTTGCAACGACTAAAATGCAAATTTGAAATAATACTTGCTGTCATCAGTATTGCTGATATGTTGCATAGTCTTTTCTGAAATCAAATACTGGGCAAGTTCAGGAAAAGGGCCAAATCCTGAAGCGACATTGACATGCCCCACCTGTCCGAGATTAATCGGTTTGAGTTTCCAGGCTTTGGCCAGAAACTGGGCGTCTGCATAGCTTAACCAGGGATCATTTTCACTGATTAATAACGTGGCCGGAACCTGAATCTGCACTTGCTGAAAATAATGGCTGTAATCGGTCTGGCTGTTACGAACAAAACCATTTTCCCCAAAACGTGCCGGATTGGCCGGCGCGACCAGAATCAGCTTTTTAACTTTAGCAGTCAATTCTGGATGTTGTGCCAGTGCTGCGACCGAGGTTAAACAGCCAAAGCTGTGCGCTACAATCTGTACATCATCTTGAATATCTTGCAGGGCTTTGACAAATTCAGTGATCCATTCCTGCAAAACGGGATGATTCCAATCTTTTTGTTGCACACGAGAGCATCGACTGAGCTGATGTTGTAAGCATGTTTGCCAGTGATTGTATTCGCTACCACCTACACCTGGAACAATAAGCGTATGTATCATGTCGATGCTCCTGTCAGATCAGCTGCGAATTACTTCGCGCTGTTTGCCTTCACAATCTGGTCGAAAATACCGCCATTCTCAAAATGCGCTTTTTGCACTTTTGCCCAGCCGCCAAATTCCTGATCAATCGTTACCAGTTTGAGTGGTTTGAACACATGATTATATTTCTTTAAAGCTACTTCACTGCGTGGGCGATAATAATGTTTGCCTGCCAGATCTTGCCCCAGTGGTGAGTACAGGAAGTTTAAATAACCTTGAGCCAGATGCTTATTGCCTTTTCTCGCTGCATTTTTTTCTACAATCGCCACTGGCGGTTCAGCCAGAATAGACAGACTTGGCGTGATAATTTCAAACTTACCTGGTTGCTCACGAATCGCTAAGTACGCTTCATTTTCCCAGGCCAGCAAGACATCACCGATCCCGCGCTCGGCAAAGGTGGTAGTTGCACCACGCGCACCTGAATCCAGGACTTTGGTGTTTTTATAAATTTGGCGAACAAATTCTTGTGCAGTCGTGTCATTGCCACCGGCCTGATGTTTGGCCCATGCCCATGCCGCCAGATAGTTCCAGCGCGCGCCACCTGATGTTTTCGGATTCGGGGTAATAATGCCGACACCCGGTTTCACCAGATCGCCCCAGTCTTTAATCCCTTTGGGGTTGCCTTTACGCACCAAAAATACGATTGTTGAGGTATACGGTGTCGAGTTTTGTGGCAGTTTCTTTTGCCAGTCTGTTGGCAATAATTTGGCTTTTTCTGCAAGCACATCAATATCGGCTGCGAGGGCCAAAGTCACCACATCTGCATTCAAGCCATCAATAACAGAGCGGGCCTGTTTACCAGAACCACCATGGGATTGCTTGAAGTTAATTTTTTGACCCGTACGGCTTTCCCAATATTTGCCAAAACTCTTGTTGACATCTTCATACAATTCACGTGTCGGATCGTAGGAAACATTCAGAAAATCACGTGCTGAAGCACCCAATGAGGTTGCCGAAATCACAGCAGCCAGAACCCCAAGTTTTATTATTTTTGAAATACTCATTAGAAACCTCAATTTCTTACACGTTTTGTAACATAGCTGCAGAATAAACCTATTCTTTATGCGTAAAAAATAAATAAAAACGAATTTTATATGAAAAAAAAAGATAAGACAGAGCTGAAGTTATTGAAATGAAAATGGCCTTATCAATAAAGGCCATTGTTTCTGCTGGACTGCCTCATTATTTCGTATGATTTGCCTTTACAATTTGATCAAAGATCCCGCCATTATCGAAATGTGCTTTTTGTACCTTGGTCCAGCCACCAAATTCTTTGTCGATGGTGACTAACTTTAAAGGTTTAAATACGCTGCTATATTTCTTTAATACTTCGCTATTACGTGGACGATAGAAATTCTTCGCAGCCACAGTTTGCCCCGCAGGAGAATACAGATAATTCAAATAAGCTTTGGCCAGGTTTTCATTGCCATCTTTCTTGGCGTTTTTCTCTACAATTGCCACCGGTGGCTCGGCCAAAATTGACAGACTTGGCGTGATGATTTCAAATTTACCCGGCTGTTCACGAGTAGCGAGATGGGCTTCATTTTCCCAAGCCAGTAATACATCACCGATCCCGCGCTCAGCAAAAGTGGTGGTGGCTCCACGTGCGCCTGAGTCCAGCACTTTGGTCTGTTTATAAATTTGACGCACAAAATCTTGTGCTTTGCTGTCATTGCCACCAGGTTGATGTTTGGCCCATGCCCATGCCGCCAGATAGTTCCAGCGTGCACCGCCAGAAGTTTTCGGGTTTGGCGTAATGATCTCTACTCCAGGTTTCACCAGATCTCCCCAATCTTTAATCCCTTTTGGATTGCCTTTTTTGACCAGAAAGACGATGGTGGAGGTATAGGGGGTCGAGTTTTGCGGGAATTTTTTCTGCCAGTCTTTAGGCAGCAGACCTCTCGCTGCAATTTCATCAATGTCGGCCGCCAGCGCGAGGGTCACGACGTCTGCATCCAGACCATCAATCACAGCACGGGCCTGTTTACCTGAACCGCCATGCGACTGTTTATAGTTCACGTCCTGACCCGTGGTTTTTTTCCAGTATGCGCTGAATTCCTTATTAAAATTGTCATATAATTCGCGGGTTGGGTCATAAGACACGTTCAGGAAATCTTTTGCAGACACACTGAAAGCAGTGGCCGAAACCAGTGCAGCCAATACCCCAATTTTTAATTTACCAATATTCATTTTTGCCTCAATTTTTTTAGCTTTTGTTGGACAAGGCAAGAATAGCTAGAGATATTTTGCATAAAAAATAATTAAAAATGCATTTGATGTGAGTAAAAGAGATAAATCGATGGAGCTTATCTCTCAGTACTCAATTGTTGATTTGAGAGGCAATAAAATATGCTCTGTTTGAAAAATGCGAACCATGTCAGTGAGATAGAAGTACTCGATCGGGCCTTTCATTATGGTGATGGCTGTTTTAGCACGGCCCGGATTCGACAGGACCGGGTGGAATTATATGATCGTCATCTGGCACGTTTGCAGCTCAGTAATCAAAAATTAAGTTTGCATGCTGATTTAGCTCTGATTGCAGAAAGTTTAGAACTTTTACGTGAATCAGAAAGTCAGCTGAATGGAACATTAAAGATCGTGCTGAGTCGTGGAGTCGGCGAGCGGGGCTATAGTTTGCCAGAGCATCCGGCGGATCTGTGGCTATTTTATTATCCTCAAGCCTTACATGATTTAAAGTATGAACAGATCCAAAGTGGGGTATTACAGCAGGCACTGGGATTGACCATGCCGGGTCTGGTCGGACTAAAAACCTTGAATCGCCTGGAGCAGGTTTTGCTCAAGCAGGAGGCGGATCAGCGCGGTTGGTCTGAGGCACTGGTGACAGATGTACAGGGCGGGGTTGTCGAAGGGGTGAGCAGTAATTGTTTCATTTGTATAAACAATACATGGATTACGCCGGAACTTCGTTATAATGGCGTCTTTGGGGTGATGCGTGCAGAAATTCTACAACGGATGCAAGATCAGGGAATTGCCTGTCAGCAACGTTACATCGATATGGAGGAAATAGCCCATATTCAGAGTCTGTTTTTTTGTAATGCGCTAAACCCGATGAAAATTGTCACTCAATTTGAGCAGCGATCCCTGGATGGCGATGCTTGTATTGAACTTTTTAACCGTCTTCGATTAAATCAGATGTCTTAATATGTCAGCTTCCAAGTCTAAAGCCAAAAAGAACAATACAGCCAAATTTTCGTCACTTTTCAAAGGAATTGCCTTCGTCCTGATTGGACTTGCCTTGATTTTGGTACTGGTCTTAAAAAGTAGTTTGTGGAAAGACTATCCTGTAGACGGACAAAAACAGCTGCTGGCGATTGGGTCAGGGGAAACCTATTCTGGTTTTATTGACCGTCTGGCCAAAGAAAAACAGGTCAGTTTCCCGATTATTCTCAAGCTTTATCAGCGCATCCTGATTCATGACACCATGAAAGCTGGCGTATATGAAGTGCGCCAGGGCATGAGTATTCGTCAGGTTCTGGATATGATCTCCAATGCTGAAAATGCCCAGATGAACCGGATTTTGGTGATTGAAGGAACCACATTCAAACAGCTGATTGATGCTTTGAAGAAAGATGATCTGGTGACCAAAGAAGTGTCACATTTGCCAACGGCACAACTCCTTAAAGAGCTCAATATTCCATTTTCACATCCTGAAGGTCTGTTTGCACCGGATACATACTTCTTTGCTAAAGGTGAAACTGACCGTAAAATTTTAACCAATCTGTATCAGCGCCAGATGAAGGCACTGGATCAGGCCTGGGAAAAACGCGTGACTGATCTGCCCTATCAGAATAAATATGAAGCGCTGATCATGGCGTCGATCATTGAAAAAGAAACCAGTGTGGATAGTGAGCTAGAACAGGTTTCTGGAGTGTTCGTGCGCCGTTTAAAAATTGGCATGCGTTTACAGACCGATCCTACCGTGATTTATGGAATGGGCGATGCCTATAATGGCAATATTACCCGCAAGGATTTACGTACGCCGACGCCGTATAACACCTATACCATGTCTGGTTTGCCGCCAACGCCAATTGCACTGCCAAGTAAGAAAGCCATTGAAGCAGCCATGCATCCGGATAATTCTGACAACCTTTATTTTGTCGCCACGGGCAATGGCGGACATACGTTTACGACCAATCTGAATGATCACAATAAAGCAGTGCAGGAGTATCTGACCATTTTACGCTCGAAGAATAAGGAATGAGTATGTTTATTAGCTTTGAAGGCACAGAAGGTGTAGGTAAAACCACACTCATTCGTTCGATCTATGACGATTTTATGGCCCAAGGCAAAGATGTGATGCTTACGCGCGAGCCGGGTGGTACGCCGATGGCCGAGCAGATCCGAGCACTACTTCTGGCTGTGAATCATGAAGAAGCGATGGCGCATGATACCGAATTACTATTGATGTATGCGGCGCGTGCCCAGCATTTGGCACAAGTCATTCTGCCAGCCTTAGCAGCCGGAAAAATTGTACTCTGTGACCGTTTTACTGATGCCAGCTTTGCCTATCAATGTGCAGGTCGTGGACTCAGTGAAACAAAGCTGCAGTTATTAAATGATCACTTTGTGGCACGTATGCCGGACATCACCTTCTGGTTAGAAGCACCGATTGAACTGGGAATGAACCGGGCACGCGCGCGTGGCGCACTGGATCGCTTTGAACAAGAGAAAGTCACTTTCTTTGAGAAAGTAAGAGCCGGCTATGAAACGTTGTGGCAGCGTCATCCGGAACGGATCAAACGTCTGGATGCAACCCGTACACCGGAGCAGGTATTCGAGCAGGCTTTAAGTTATTTGAAGTCTGGTTTAAATTGAAATCCTGTTTATTTTAATTTTCACTAGGTAAATGTGTGAAAAATCTTCTATATTGAAGGCAATATAGAAGATTTTTTTAATAAGATGAAAACGACCAAAACCGAAATCCAACAATTTTTACAACAAGAATTTCCACAAAGCCTAGAAAAATGTAGGATCGAAGCCGTTGTTCCACGCGGCGCAACTTTGCTGTATCAGGTTAGCGCACAAGAGTTGCGTCCGGGTGGTACTGTTTCTGGCCCAACCATGATGACCTTGGCCGATCTTGCCTTATATGTCGCTATTCTGGGCGAAATTGGCCTGGTGGGTTTGGCTGTCACCACCAATCTGAATATCAATTTTCTCCGTAAACCTTCAGGTGGCACGGATTTGCGAGGAGAGTGCAAGCTTATTAAAGTCGGTAAAGTTCTGATTGTCGGGGAAGTCTGGATTTATTCAGTAGACCTTGATGAGCCAGTGGCGCATGTTACTGCGACTTATGCCATTCCACCTCAACACTAAACACCTGAAGAATAGAAGTTCAGTGATATAAATAGCCTAAGCTTAATTAAGTAGGTGAGCGCTAAAAGACAGGGAGATATGATTTAAAAATCATATCTCCCCAATAATCTAAATATTGACCAAGGGTGTTTCTACTTCAAAATTCACCGGATTTAGAATGGTCTTGCGTAATTCAGGCAATAATTCCGGATAGTCCAGTGTGAAATGCAGGCCACGAGATTCTTTACGCTGCATGGCACAGCGCACAATCATTTCTGAGACCAGCACCAGATTGCGAAGCTCGATCAGGTTTTTGCTGACCTGATAATCTTGGTAATACTCGGTGATTTCTTTTTTCAGCATTTCAATACGATGCAAGGCACGTTCCAGACGTTTGGTGCTGCGCACAATACCGACATAGTTCCACATGGTCTGACGTAGCTCATCCCAGTTTTGCAGAATCACCACATCTTCATCCGGATTGGTTACCTGTGAGTCATCCCAGATGGGTACGGGCGGAAAGGCATAGTCAGCATTGAAATGAGATTCGATATGCTTGGCTGCACTCATGCCATACACAAAGCATTCTAAAAGTGAGTTACTGGCCATTCGGTTAGCACCGTGCAGACCAGTATAAGAGGTTTCCCCAATTGCATATAGACCTGCGATATCAGTCTGGCTATGTTCATCGACCACAACGCCACCACAGGTGTAATGGGCTGCAGGTACCACTGGAATCATATCTTTGGTGATATCAATACCCAGTTCCAGCAGGCGGGCATAAAGCGTAGGAAAATGTTCTCTAACAAAGCTTTCATCCTTATGGGTAATATCCAGCCAGACATGCCGAATACCCAAGCGCTTAATTTCATAGTCGATTGCGCGTGCGACAATATCGCGTGGTGCAAGTTCGGCGCGCTCGTCAAAACGCAGCATAAAGCGTTCGCCATCGGGCAGACGCAGATAAGCCCCTTCGCCGCGCATTGCTTCAGTGATCAGGAAGGAGCGCGCTTGTGGATGATAGAGGCAGGTCGGATGGAACTGGTTAAATTCCATGTTAGCCACCCGGCAGCCGGCACGATAGGCCATGGCAATGCCGTCACCTGTGGCAATATCCGGATTTGACGTATAAAGATAGGCTTTCATGGCACCGCCACAGGCCAGGGCAGTAAATGGCGCTAAAAAGGTATGTACTTTTTCATTTTTTTCATCCAGTACATATAAACCTAGCGCACGGTTTTCACCGTCTAGGCCAAGTTTATGTGAACAGATCAGATCAATCGCAATATGATTTTCAAAAATTTTAATATTCTGTTTTTCTTGGGCACGTTGTACCAAAGTAGTCGAAATTGCACGACCTGTGGCATCGGCAGCATGAATAATCCGGCGCTGTGAATGGCCGCCTTCACGGGTGAGATGCAACTGTTCCTGTTCATCCAGAGTAAATTGCACACCGTGTTTTAGCAGAAAGTCAACTGATGGTTTGCCCCCTTCTACCGTCTGTTTGACTGCGTCCATTTCACATAGCTGTGCACCTGCAATCATGGTGTCATCAATATGCTGTTCAATCGAATCCATTTCATCGAGTACTGCAGCAACACCACCTTGCGCATAAAAGGTGCTGGCATCTGTCAGGGTGGATTTCGCTAAAACTGCAATATTAAAATGGTCCGGGAGCGATAAGGCTAAACTTAAACCGGCACCGCCACTGCCCACAATAATGACGTCAAATTGATGGGTAAGGGATGAATTAGACATGTCCATCAGCTAATTTTAAAAAAAGTTTGGTAATAACAGCGCTTTTTTGTGCAAAAGGCAAGCGTTGAAACGCTCATTTATTAATGAAAAAAATTAATCAAAGCCTTAACTTAGTGTTTTAATAATGAGATATTGTCCAGATTGAAGCATTGAAACATATTATTACTTAAACTTTACAATGTTTGTGATAAAACCTATTTACATAAATTTATCAACAATTTGAGTGAATAATTTATATGAAAATTCTAGACTTAAAAAAAGGATTATTTGCAGCGACCCTGACCATGAGTGCTGCACAGTTGCAGGCTGTCACACCGGTTGATTTTTCAAATCTGGTCGAGCAGGTCAGTCCTGCCGTGGTCAGTGTCAATGTCGTGAAAAAAATGAGCGAAGAAGAACTCTTACAACAACAAGTTCCGGAAATTCTGCGTCGCTTCTTTGGCAATCAGGTGATTATCCCGCAGCAGCGCATGCCACAGGAAAAAACCGGCTATGGCAGTGCATTTTTTATCAGTAAAGATGGCTATCTGCTGACCAACCATCATGTGGTTGAGGATGCATCTAAAGTCACCATTACCCTGAATGATCGCCGTGAAATTGATGCTACTGTGGTGGGAAGTGATGCACGTACCGACGTAGCTTTACTTAAGGTCACAGGTTCGAATTTTCCAGAATTGCGTACCGGGGATGTAGGCCGCTTACGTGTCGGTGAGCCTGTGCTTGCGATTGGTTCGCCATTTGGTTTTGATTATTCGGCCTCTGCCGGAATCGTCAGTGCCAAAATGCGCAACATGATGGGTGAAACAGCAGTACCTTTTATCCAGACAGACGTGGCCCTTAACCCGGGTAACTCTGGTGGGCCTTTATTTAACCAGCATGGTGAAGTAGTCGGGGTGAACTCGCGGATCTTCAGTGGAACCGGCGGTTATATGGGGCTCTCCTTCTCGATTCCGATTGATGTGGCCATGGAAGTGGCAGAGCAGCTGAAAAAGAATGGTAAAGTGACCCGTTCCTATCTGGGGGTCAGCTTGCAGGATATCGACCGTAATCTGGCAGAGTCCTACAACCTTTCTAAGCCCGAAGGCTCCTTAATTACTCAGGTTGCACCAAATTCACCCGCTGCACGTGCCGGTCTACGTGTCAGCGACGTGATTTTAAAATATAACGGCACTGCGATTTCACGCACCAGTGAATTATTAAACTATCTCAACCGTACTGCACCTCAGCAACAGGTACAGCTGGAGGTTTTACGTGATGATAAGCGCCGTAATATTTCAGCAACCTTAAGTACCGCACCGGATGATACCCCTGCAAAAGCCGGAGCACAGGCGCAGCCGAGCAAAGGACCTGTAATTGGTGTGGCTATTCGTGATTTAAGTTCGCTAGAAAAGGATCGACTGGAGATCAAAGGCGGGGTCATGATTCAGGATGTTCGTTCAGGTGGCATTGCCGCACAGGCGCGTATCATGCCAAACGATGTGGTGACGCATATTAATAACAAGGCAGTATTGAACGCAGAGCAATTTGTACAAGAAGTTTCTGAGTTGAAGAAGGGCAATGTGGCACGCGTTACGCTCATGCGCCAAGGGCAGCGTGCGATTGTCGGAATGCGTATCTAATTCTATTCAGATTTTTAAATATAAAAAACCGCTTTTGATGGGCGGTTTTTTATTTTTTGCAATTTACCCCAGCGATAAATTCGGTAGACTCTATAGCCTTAAAATCATGGAAAGGATAAGAGCGAAGTGAGCGGTATTTTTGATCTTGCATTAACGGTTCAAGCCAAACATATTGATGGATTGGGTCATGTCAATAATGTGATCTATGTGCAATGGATGCAGGATGTCGCATCAGCTCATATTGAAAAACTGGGCTTGGGATTAAAGCAATATGTGGAACTGAAACATGCCATGGTGGCGGTTGAGCATCAGGTGCAATATCGCAAGGCAGCTTTTGAAGGAGACGAGATTATTCTGCGCACCTGGCTGAATGATATCAATGCCCTGTATTCCTTTAGACAATACGCCTTTTATCGACCACAGGATCAGACCCTGTTGTTTACCGGAAGTACCCAATGGGCCTGTATTGAAATGGCCACCGGACGTCCAAAACGTATGTCACCGACTTTTACTCAGGCTTATCAGCCACTTTCAGAACATGTAAATCCTTTTGACTTTTCAACTTTACATCTGGATTAATAAGATAACTTTTTCCAGTTTGATCAGTACATCTGGATAATATTGATGAAGAAGTGGAGTTGAGGAGCTATTTTCTAATCATGGTGATCCAGATTTCATCTGACTGATGTGTACGCGACATAGGGAATAAAGGAAAAAATATAATTCTTTTTCTAGATCACCATTCTGCTATAATCCTTCGCAATTTCTATTCGGCTTTTGTTATGTAATATTTTTAAATTACATAGCGCGTTTTTTCTCAAGGTAACCCATGGCGCAAGCTAAAAAATCTGTTGATATTAAAAACATTCGTAACTTCTCGATTATTGCGCACATTGACCACGGTAAATCGACCCTAGCGGATCGCTTTATTCAAACTTGTGGCGGCTTGCAAGATCGTGAAATGCAGGCTCAAGTCCTTGACTCAATGGAGCTTGAGCGCGAACGTGGGATTACCATTAAAGCCACTTCGGTAACCTTGTACTATACTCATCCCAACGGTCAAGAGTATCAGTTGAACTTTATTGATACGCCGGGACACGTCGACTTCTCGTATGAAGTGTCGCGCTCGCTCGCAGCCTGTGAAGGTGCTTTATTAGTCGTTGATGCCGCACAAGGTGTGGAAGCACAGTCTGTCGCCAACTGCTATACCGCGATTGAGCAAGGTCTGGAAGTACTGCCTGTACTGAACAAGATCGATTTGCCACAAGCTGAACCTGAGCGTGTGATTCACGAGATTGAAGAAATCATCGGCATTGAAGCGACAGAAGCACCGACATGTTCAGCCAAAACCGGTCTGGGCATTGAAAATGTTTTAGAAACCCTGGTGAATGTGATTCCGGCACCGGTCGGTGATCGCGAAGCGCCGTTGCAAGCGCTGATTGTAGATTCATGGTTTGACAACTACCTTGGGGTAGTTTCTCTGGTACGTGTAAAGCAGGGTCGTGTGCGTAAAGGCGACAAGATGTTGATGAAATCAACAGGTCAAACGCACATCATTACTTCTGTGGGGATCTTTAACCCGAAACATACTGAAACAGGCATGTTGGAAGCAGGCGAAGTCGGCTTCGTGATTGCCGGTATTAAAGATATTTTCGGTGCGCCGGTGGGTGATACCATTACCTTGGCAACCACACCTGAAGTTGCAACCCTACCGGGCTTTAAAAAAGTAAAACCGCAGGTTTATGCCGGTTTATTCCCGATTGATGCCAGTGACTTTGAACCGTTTCGTGAAGCTTTGCATAAACTGCAAATTAATGACTCGGCCTTGTTCTTTGAACCGGAAAGTTCGGATGCACTTGGTTTTGGTTTCCGCTGTGGCTTCTTGGGCATGCTACACATGGAGATTGTACAAGAGCGTTTAGAGCGCGAGTATGATCTTGATCTGATTTCTTCTGCGCCCACCGTAATTTATGAAGCGGTGATGAAAAATGGCCAGACGATTTATATCGACAGCCCGTCTAAAATGCCGGATGGTTCAACCGTAGAAGATTTACGTGAACCGATTGCCGAATGTCATATTTTAGTACCGCAAGAATATCTGGGTAATGTCATGACCTTGTGTATCGAGCGCCGTGGCATACAAAAAGACATGAAATTCCTCGGCAATCAGGTGTCGATTACTTTTGAAATTCCAATGGCAGAAGTGGTCATGGATTTCTTCGATAAATTGAAGTCTTGTTCACGTGGTTTTGCATCCCTCGACTATAACTTTGTCCGTTTTGAAAGTTCTTCATTGGTAAAAGTGGATGTACTGATCAATGGTGAAAAAGTCGATGCTCTGGCAATGATCTGTCACCGTAACGACGCGCGTCATCGTGGCATTGCGCTGGTGGAAAAAATGAAAGACCTGATTCCGCGTCAAATGTTTGATGTGGCAATTCAGGCGGCAATTGGTGCGCAAATCATTGCACGTTCTACTGTAAAAGCCATGCGTAAAAACGTATTGGCCAAATGTTATGGTGGTGACGTGTCACGTAAGAAAAAACTTCTGTCTAAACAGAAAGAAGGTAAGAAACGCATGAAGCAGGTGGGTAGTGTCGAAATCCCGCAAGAAGCGTTCCTCGCTGTGTTAAAAGTCGAACGCTAGAAGAATAAGGATATAAGCCCATGGATTTTGATTTTAATTTGATTCTTGTTCCTGCGACGCTGTTTTTTGTCGCACTGTGGTTGCTTGACAAGTTTGTCCTGAAACAAAGACAAACTCGCGGCAAGGGCAATGAAAATTTTATCATTACCTGGGCTTATGACTTTTGGCCAGTACTGACGATTGTACTGGTGCTGCGTTCGTTCTTGTTTGAACCGTTTAATATTCCATCGGATTCAATGGTGCCAACCCTGGAAACTGGGGACTTTATTCTGGTGAATAAATTTGACTATGGGGTGAAACTGCCTATGGTCAACACTAAAATTATTGATACTGGCAGTCCAGAGCGTGGCGATGTGGCAGTATTCCGTTATCCACCACAACCGACCATCAGCTATATCAAGCGTATTATTGGTTTACCCGGTGATCATATTGTCTATGATCATGGTCAGTTGAGCATCAATGGTGAACAAGTAGCGAAAGTTCCAGTGGAATTTAGCCGTGAAAAAGATCGTCTGGATACACCCAATGCCATTTATCATAAAGAAACTTTAGGTCAGCATAGCTTTACCATGCGTGAGCTGGAAGGGGTCAATGTCGCGCGTCAGGCACCTTATATTAACTTTGTGGAAAATGGTAAATATTCAAGTGAAAATGGTTTATATTGGGAAGTAAAGGTGCCAGAAGGTCATTACTTTGCGATGGGGGATAATCGCGATCAGAGTGCTGACAGCCGTTTCTGGGGGCTTGTTCCGGAAGAAAACTTAACAGGTCGTGCATTCTATATCTGGATGCATAAAGAACCTGGCTTTAAATTGCCATCGTTTGGTCGCAACGGGACAATCGATTAATTGTTTCAATCAGGAAAATAAAAAATGAGACATCAACAAGGTGCTTCGTATATTGGGATTTTATTTGCAATCGTGGGGTTTGCATTTCTAGCCAAAGTAGCGATTGCAGTGTGGGGACCCTACTTTGATGATCGTATGGTCGATGGTGAGATTGAGGCGCTGTTAAAAAGTGTGCCAGCCAATATAACACCAGAAAAATTCCGTCAGCAGATGAATCAGCGTTTATCAATGAATAATATTCGCGATCTGAAGTTTGATGAAATTGCCAAAGTTACCCATACCGATGGTTTGCAGGTACACAAGAATTATGAAATTCGTAAAAATTTCATAATGAATATCGATTTAGTGATGAAGTTTGAGAAAAATTTTGATCAAAGCGCAGTCAAAACTCAATGATGAACGTCTTGCCAGACGGATCGGTTATCAGTTTAAACAAGCTGAACTGCTCAAGCTGGCACTGACCCATCGTTCAGTCAGTCATAAACAAAACTATGAACGCCTAGAATTTCTAGGCGATTCTCTTTTAGGGATGATCATTGCGAATTATCTCTTCACTGCCTACCCAAGCGAAAACGAAGGCCGGCTGACGCGTATGCGTGCCACCTTGGTTCGACAGGAAGCATTGGGGAAAATCGCCAATGATTTAAAACTCAGTCAGAATTTAATTCTCAGTACCGGTGAATTGAAATCTGGCGGTCATCATCGCGAGTCTATACTGGCAGATACTGTAGAAGCCATTATTGGCGCAATCTATGTGGATTGCGCTGATCTCACTGTGTTAGAACCGATTGTGTTAAAATGGTATGAACCGTATTTGGATCATATTGAGCCGACCGATCAGCTTAAAGACCCTAAATCACGTTTACAAGAGTATCTACAAGCACGTAAGAAACCTCTCCCAGTTTACGAGGTTGTAGATATTCAAGGTGATGCCCCTAATCAGCATTTTAAAGTGGAATGTGAGATTGAGGGATTACCGACCATGCAAGGTGAAGGCGCCAGCCGACGTTTTGCTGAACAAGCCGTTGCGGCAGATATTTTAAAACTTTTGGAGCATAAGTCTTAATGACTACTCATTCCGATCACATTGATGCTGATCACGAGTCGCAAAGCGACAGTCACGACCTGGTAAATCAATTTTTTAGCGCACAAGGCACCGAAATTCCGTCGGATTATCGCAGTGGTTTTGTCGCTATTGTAGGTCGCCCGAATGTGGGTAAATCTACCTTAATGAACCATATTTTGGGTCAGAAACTCTCAATTACCTCACGTAAACCGCAAACTACACGGCATAAAATTGTCGGGATTGATTCGCGTGAAAAGTCTCAGGCGGTATTCGTGGATACGCCGGGGATGCATAAAAAGGAAGTACGTGCCATCAATAAAATGATGAACCGTGCTGCCCATTCGGCTTTACGTGATGTGAATCTGGTTTTGTTTGTGGTGGATGCACAGAAGTGGACGCCGAATGATGATCTGGTACTGGAAAAGCTGAAAAATGCTGAAATGCCGGTGATTCTGGTGATCAACAAATTAGATACTTTTGAGAACAAGAACGAAGCTTTACCACTGATTCGTGAGCGCGAAAAGCTGATGAACTTTGCGGAAATCGTACCTGTTTCTGCACTTCGTGGTGCCAATCTTGAGCATTTACGTGACACGATTGCCAAGTATCTGCCGTTCCAGCCGCCATTGTACTCCCTGGATCAACTAACTGACCGTTCAGAGCGTTTCCTGGCTTCTGAAATTATTCGTGAAAAGATCATGCGTCAGCTGGGTGAAGAACTGCCATATGATTTAACCGTGCAGATTGAATCATTCAAAACTGAACAGCCAGTGATGAATGAAAAGACTGGTCGTATGAAGCCGGCCTGTACCTATATTGATGCTACGATTTTTGTCGATCGTCCAAGCCAAAAAGCCATTGTGATTGGTGAGAAAGGCGTTAAGCTGAAAAAAATCGGTATGGATGCACGTCTCGACATGGAAAAAATGTTCGAACAGAAAATCATGCTGACCCTTTGGGTGAAAGTCAAAGGCGGCTGGTCTGATGATGAACGTGCATTGAAAAGCTTAGGTTATAGCGATATCTAAGTTATAAAATTAATAAGCCCCTTTAAGGAATTTCGTGATGATGAAAGTGTTGGCAGTGCTTGCATGTGTTTTATTCTTGCAAGGCTGTATCCATAAAGTGGTCACGGTTCCTGTCAAGGTGGCTTATAAAACCACAAAAGTCGCAGTCAAAGGCACTGCGGCTGTTGTGGGCGCAGTCATCCCGGATGGAGATGACGACGATGATAAAAAATCAAAAAAAGATAAGGATTAAAGTGTCCGCTTATGCGTAACGAAGTACTGCATGGTTATCTGATTCATCATCGTAAGTACCGTGAGCGCAGCCATATTGTGCATTTATTTACCCAGGAATACGGTCGTATGGATGGCATTCTCCGGCAAACACCGCCGCCGCAATATCAGCCCATCAGTTTGCAAGCCACCGGAAAATCAGAACTCAAAAACTTTACCAAACTGGAAATTGTCAATCAGCCGATTTTCTTTTTTGGCGATGCCTTTTTTTCAGGCTTTTATCTGAATGAAGTCCTGTTGCGTTTGTGCCCCCTAGAAGTGGAAATGCCGCAAACCTTTGCCAAATATGCAGAGACATTAACTGCATTGCAGCAATTATCAGAACAATCTAATCCCAATTTATACTTAAAACAGATTTTGCGGCAATTTGAACATATCTTGCTGGAAGAACTCGGTTATGGTCTGGATTTTTCCCTAGATGCTCATCAGGTACAAATCGATCCGTTACAACACTATTATTTTCAGCTCAATGCCGGTTTTATGCCATCGGCCAAAGCATTACGCTCTACCATGTCAGGTCAGCAGATTTTAAGTATGCTAGATCATGAAAATGGTGGGGATTTTAATCTGGAACAGTTACAATTGTTGACGAAACTGTATCGACAGGTGATCACGGCCTTATTGGGTGATCGGCCATTAAAAAGTCGGCAACTCTGGATTCAAAACTCTCAATCTCAAACGTAGTTAGGAAAAGATTATGGCTGCATTACTTGGTGTCAATATTGACCATGTCGCAACATTAAGACAAGCACGTGGTACAACGTACCCAGACCCAGTCAATGCTGCATTGATCTGTGAGCAGGCCGGGGCAGAGGGCATTACCTTGCACTTGCGTGAAGACCGTCGTCACATTCAGGATGAAGATGTGCGTCGTATGCGTCCTGCACTGAAAACCCGTATGAACCTCGAGCTGGCGGTAACAGATGAGATGGTCGCTTTTGCCAAGGAAATTAAACCGCATCATGTCTGTTTTGTCCCTGAAAAACGTCAGGAAGTCACCACTGAAGGTGGTCTGGATGTGGTGACCCATTTCGAATCAGTCAAAGCAGCTACGCAAGAACTGGCGGCGATTGGTTGTGATGTGTCTTTGTTTATTGATGCCGACTTTGCCCAAATTGATGCAGCAGTTGCTTGTGGTGCACCGACCATCGAGATTCATACTGGGGCTTATGCCGATGCAGAAACGCCTGAAGCCCAGCAGACTGAGCTTGAGCGCATTATTAAAGGCGCTGAATATGCCGCATCGAAAGGTCTGGTAGTGAATGCCGGTCATGGTTTAAACCTCGATAATGTAACGCCAATTGCGGCGATTCCACAAATTCATGAACTTAATATTGGCCACTCATTAATTGCAGATGCTGTATTTGTAGGTCTGGCACAAGCTGTTCAGCAAATGAAAGCTGTGATTAAGTCAGCACGTTAAGATCAGAATCGTTATGTCAAATATTAATTATGATGAACTGATGCAGCCGGTGATTGCTTTCCTGGGGTGTGAAACGCCCAAGGCATGGCTGAATGTGGCAGTCGAAAATCTTGAAATCTTGATGCAAGATCATGCTAATTGTGAGAAAAAAGCAGCCAGCACGGCCATGAACCTGATGTTTCGCTATAGTTACTTTGTCGATTTACAGGTGAAGCTTGCGCAGTTAGTGCGTGAAGAAATGCTGCATTATGAACAAGTGCTTGAACTGATGAACAAGCGCGGTCAGGCCTGGCAGAATTTGAGTGCAGGGCGTTATGCCGGTGGCTTGCGCAAAGAAATCCGGACTTTTGAACCTGAAGCCTTGATTGATGTCTTGGTGATTGGTGCTTTTGTGGAAGCACGCTCTTGTGAGCGTTTCTACGCGCTGGCTTCGCGTGTGGATGATGAGTTGGCACGTTATTACCGTTACTTGCTTAAGTCTGAATCTCGTCACTTTGAGGACTATCTGGCTTTGGCGATGGATGTGGCGACCACGGCAAAATTGAAAAATCCGCAAGAGGATATTCAAAGCCGGATTGATCATATTCGTAACGTTGAAAAGCAGCTGATTCTGACACCAGATGACACTTTCCGTTTCCATAGCGGTGTTCCGGCTCAAGCGGCTTAATTGCAGTGAACATTTAAAAATCCTCCGTTCATGGGGGATTTTTTATATCCAGAGCAAATATATAAATGAGAATTATTTATATCTACAGACTTAATCCATAAAATACAGCAGATTTCTTAATAACGATGATGAAATAATGAATAAGCTGGTAAAAGTCATGCCTTTTTTGATCTTTGGAGTGTCCCGTCCTGAAATAAGTTTACACCTTAAGAGACTTATTTTATGGAACATGCACGAGAACAACGAGTTAAGCGCACACAACGTGATTATAGCTTCGCCTTTAAAATGATGGTGGTACATGAAGTAGAAAAAGGGCAAATTACTTATAAACAAGCTCAGGCAAAATATGGTATTCAAGGAAGATCAACTGTGCTGGTATGGTTACGCAAGCACGGACAACAGGATTGGACTTCGAATATGCCGACTTCTTCTAAACGCCAATTGACACCCCAACAACGAATCCGCCAATTAGAAAAACAGTTAGCCGCAGAAAAGCTCAAAACTGAATTTATACAGGATGTGATTTATCACATTGATAAAGAGTGTGGGACTGATCTTGGAAAAAAGTATACCGAGCACGTTTCAAAGATTGGCAAAGCCAAAGAAGACTAAGCGTTTCACGTTATTGTCAGTGGTTAGGAATCACTCGACAAGCTTATTATCAAGCAGAAAAACGTGCTCAAATGACTGCACAAGTAACAGAACAAATACTCGAGTTGGTTATGGAGTATCGCTGTCTCATGCCAAGTATCGGAACACGTAAGCTGTATTGGCTTATTAAAGGCAAATTGTTGCAGCGTGGTTTAAAGTGTGGACGGGATCAGTTATTTAAAATATTGAAAGAAAATAATTTATTGATTCGCCCCAAGCGTCGTTATACAAAAACTACGGATAGCAAGCATTGGATGAAGAAGCATCCAAATTTATTAAAGGATTATTCAGCGGTGCAAGCCAATGAAGTCTTTGTCAGTGATATTACCTATGTTGAGAGTGCTGAAGGCGTACATTATTTATCCTTAGTGACAGATGCTTATACCCGCCAGATTAAAGGTTATAAGTTATCGAATGATATGCGTGCAGAGAATGTTGTGCAGGCACTACATATGGCGATGCAGCATGTGACAGATCGGGCAGCCAGGATGATTCACCATTCAGACAGAGGCTCTCAGTATTGCTCTGAACTATATCAATCGGCATTACGCCATTATGGGGTATGTCCTTCTATGACAGATGGAGGAGACTGTTACCAGAATGCATTAGCAGAGCGGATTAATGGAATATTAAAGCAGGAGTTTTTAACTACACGATGTCAAACCATGAAGGAGTTAGATCACTTAATTGCGGAATCTATCATGATTTATAATTGCTATAGACCACATTTAAGTTTAAATATGAACACCCCGAATCAGACGTATGAGCAAACTAAAACCGAGCTAATTGCTTAACTCGGTTTGAAGTGGAATACTGTCAATCTATTTCAGGACAAGACAGAGTGATCAGCAGTACAGCCTTTGCACACTATCCTTATGTTGCCCCACTAAGTTATCAAACTTTTAACAATCACACTGCGATTGTATCTGGCTTTTATGACAATCCATTTGCCTCGGAAGTGGCGATTAAAAACTTTAAGTTTCATTATCATACGCCTACAGGCCAAAAGATTTATCTTGCAGATGATGCATGGACCAAAACACAAACCCTAAGTAGTTATAGTCTGGAAAATAAACAAGAGGGTACCTATCGGATTCGTGGCGAGAAACAGGGGAATAGCCTAAAGTATGCACAGGTTGCTCAAAAATGGAAAATGGTTCTAAGTGCTGTTCCAAAAGCCAATCAAGCCGCCAATCAAAATGTGATTTATCAGCAAGCGCTGAAGAAAAACATGCCACAGAAAACTGTGCAGACTATCGATATTATTGAAACCTTTGTCTCACGGCGTGTGACGTCGAATCAGGTCATTCAGCATATCCATGCTGGCTTTGATGTTCAATTTATCACGCATCCAAATGCATTTAAAAAATCTCAAGCGATTCAATTGAAAGTACTGGATGATAAAAAAGGAGTTGCGAATTTAAACGTTGAGATTTTGGCACAAACGACAGATTTTAGTCGTGATAAAAAAATCTATAAAGCGCTCACAACAGATGCGCAAGGGTTACTCAACTTTAATATGCAGGAAAAAGGCCAGTACTTAATGAAAATTGATTATCAGCAGCCTTTCGAAATAAAAAAGAATGATTTAAAGCGTTATAAATATACCTTGGCTTTTAATGTAATGGATTAAGCCAAAACGAGCCTGAAATCATTCAGGCTTGTTTTATAAAATATTAAACGAAAAAAAGCCCACTTCGTTATGAGTGGGCTTTTTAGTATTTGGCTCTCCAACCTGGGCTCGAACCAGGGACCTGCGGATTAACAGTCCGTCGCTCTACCGACTGAGCTATTGGAGAATCTGAAAGCGATTATAGAGGGATTTTGACAGGGGTCAAGCAAAAACTGTCATATTTATAACAAATTCAGCCTGTCTGTTTTTAATTTAGACAATTGCATAAATTTTACGAAAAATACTTGTCAGAATAAATTTCACTTGCTAGATTAAAACCATAAAGTCGTTTGACCAAATGGTCAAACAGTGTGGATTTAAACCTACTTGCCAGCACAAAAATGGCTAAACCGGAGACAGCGAATGAATACGCTCAGCATCCCTCAAATTTTCTCTCAACTCACTTATTATCAAGAAAACTATCTGCAGATTATTGCAGATCCAGCACAGTATTATATTCCTGTTACAGATGCTCATATCAAGCTATGGCCCTTGGCGCAACAGTCCTTGTATCTAGGTGATTTGCTGCAATTGTGGTTTGCAGAAAAATGGTTGGTAGAAACTGAACGTCAATTTAGCTTTGAAGTATTTTTGAATGCCGATTATCTGAAAGAGCAAAGCAAAGAATTATATATCTATGCCATTTCAGGTAATCTTTTGACCGGTACCAATCAATCCAAAGCTTGGCAGGCATCGACAGCGCAAATACAAGATGTAGAGCTGGCCAATGTGTCCAAGCATTATTTTGAGTTTCAGGGCTTAAGCCGACCACAGATCGCTTGTGTTCAAGCCGGACAGACGAAGGGCAATATTGCTTAGGTCATCGATTGAATGCTGGCCATAGGTTCTCTTGGTTATTCAGGGCGAATAATCATACAGGTCGCAGTGGCATGGGCATATAAACGGCCTTCTTCATCCAGAATCCGACCTTCAGCAATACCCAGATTTTTACTGAGGTTAATTGATTGTCCGGTCGCTTTAAGCTGCTGGTCTTGAGGAATCGGTCGGCACATTTTAACATTCAGATCAATCGTGCCATAACCGACCCCTGCTTCGAGTAAAGTATGAATCGCACAGCCTGTCACCGTGTCTAAAACAGTTGCTGCAAAACCACCATGCACGCCACCAAGCGGATTTAAATGCCGGTGATCGGCTTTGACTTTAAATTCTACGTATCCGCTTTGGATAACGGCAGGTTGCATCGACATGGTTTCGCTAATGCTTGGAGCGGGAATTTTCCCATCTCGCATCGCTTGTAATAAGGCCAAACCGTTCATTTCTTTTGGATTCATTCTGCTTTTCCTGTGATTATTCTTTAGCTGTTTCGATTTTATTTAAAAGTGAAACATCAATAATAGCAAGTGACATATTTTTTAATGAGATGTTGCCGAAGGTAATTGTTATCTTGGAGGGTTAAAAGTTATTGTGGTTAAAATATTTATTTTTTTAATGCTATTGCAGATAGCAGGAGAGTGCTATTTCTACCGGAAATAGAGATACTTTAGATATTCAGGAATTTCGATCAATGCTATGTGTGGCATACACTTTGGCTGCGATCATTTGTTTGATCTGCTTAAAATACGTTATCAAAAGCATCTTGGAATGGCATAAAAAAACCCGCGATCAACGCGGGTTTTTAAATCAAGCGAATTGATTATTGTGCCGCTTTTTCAGCTTCGATAGAAGCAATCGCAGCGTCAACGCCTTCGATTGAATCAGCAGCTTTCTTGATGCGCGCAAGTGCATCAACCAACACTTCATCTGCAGTTGCATAAGAAATACGCATGAAACCGCCCAGACCGAATGCATCGCCAGGAACAACGGCAACGCCAGTTTCTTCCAGTAACCAAGCAGAGAATTCTGTGCAAGATTTCAAACCTTTGGCACGAATCAACGGCTTGATGTTTGCGTATGCATAGAATGCACCATCCGCAGGTAAGCAAGAAATACCATTGATGTCATTCAAGCCTTTCACAACCAGGTCATGACGACGTTTGAATGCTTCAATCATTGGCTCAAGAACATCTTGAGGACCATTCAATGCAGCTTCGGCAGCAACTTGTGAAATTGAAGTTGGATTTGAAGTGGATTGTGACTGGATTTTTTTCATCGCACCGATCAGTTTAGCAGGGCCCGCTGCATAGCCAATACGCCAGCCAGTCATTGCATAGGCTTTAGACACACCGTTTAACACGATCGTACGGTCATACAGGTCTGGTGCAACAGTGGCGATGTTATAGAACTCATCTTCCCAACGAATCGGTTCATACATGTCATCAGACGCGATGAATACTTCAGGGTATTTACGCAGTACCTCGGCCAAAGCAAGAAGTTCTTCTTTGGTGTAGATCATGCCAGTCGGGTTAGATGGACTGTTCAATACCACTAAACGCGTTTTGTCGGTGATGGCAGCTTCTAGTTGTTCAGGTGTGATTTTGAAACGCTGTTCTTCACCACATTTCACAATCACAGGTACGCCTTCAGCGATGATTACCATATCCGGGTAGCTGACCCAGAAAGGTGCAGGAATGATGACTTCATCACCTTTGTTCAACAAAGCCAAAGACAGGTTAAAGAATGATTGTTTACCACCACAAGAAACCAGAATCTGGTTTGCTGCATAGTCTAGGTTATTGTCGCGTTTGAATTTAGCAATAATGGCTTTTTTAAGACCTGGCGTACCGTCAACAGCGGTGTATTTGGTGAAACCGTTGTTAATCGCTGCAATTGCTGCATCTTTGATGTGTTGCGGTGTATCAAAATCTGGCTCACCTGCGCCCAAACCAATAACATTATGACCTGCAGCTTTTAATTCAGCAGCTTTGTTGGTCACAGCAAGCGTTGGGGACGGTTTGATGGCATTTACACGATCAGATAGACGTACGTCCACGGCAGTATTCCTTCTTATAGGGATTAAAAAATAAAAAGCACATTATCTTAGCTTAAAATGCGAGGCATGGGGCAAAAGAATTTGGAAAACTTTGAGGAGAAAATGGTGTACTTGCAGAGCTTTATCTTGAACTCCGATGCCAAGGGACAACAGTTAAAAGGCTTGAGTTATCAAGTAAACCCCATAAGCCAGTCAATATAAACTAAAAATGGCCACTTTATAGTGACCATTTTGTGGTGTTGTCTTGGTACTTATTTATTAAAGCGTGACAGATCTTCATCCGGACGCGCGGTTAAGATTTCAACCCCTGTTTTAGTGACGAGCAGGGTATGTTCATACTGTGCTGACAATGAATGGTCTTTGGTGACCACCGTCCATTTATCACCCAGTAATTTGGTTTTCCAGTCGCCACCATTCACCATAGGCTCAATGGTAAAAGTCATGCCTTCTTCTAAAATCATCCCGGTATCTGGCTGGCCATAATGCAATACTTGCGGTTCGTCATGGAAAGTCGTGCCAATTCCATGACCACAATATTCACGTACCACACCAAAACGTTCAGATTCGACATATTTTTGAATCACGTGGCCAATATCACCAATGGTTGACCCTGGTTTTACAGTTTCAATACCCCGGTACATGGCTTCTTGCGCTACTTTACATAGACGGTTAGCAAGAATAGACGTTTCACCACCGACGATGTACATCATGTTGGTATCGCCATGATAGCCATCTTTAATCACAGTGACATCGATATTCAGAATGTCACCTTTTTTCAATTTTTTGCTATCCGATGGAATGCCGTGACACACCACATGATTCACAGAAGTGCAAATCACATGCTGGAAAGCAGGCCGACCTGGTGCTGCACCATAACCTAAGCAGGCTGGAATGGCTTGTTGTTGGTTAACAATATAGTCATGACAAATCGTATCAAGTTCTAGCGTAGTAACACCTGGAACAATATGCGGTTTGATCATATCCAATACTTCTGCCGCCAGTCGCCCTGCCACACGCATTTTTTCAATTTCGTCAGGGGTTTTGATAAGTCGACGTGGCGCTTGGTAAGTGTTGTTCATGATCTCTAAAAACTTTTGGAAATTTGTGTGTGACTATGGTATAAATAGCCGCCCATTTTATCAAATGCTTTTTCGTGAATAAATTTCACGGGCTTTGTGCGATGGGACAAAAAATCCGCACATATATCGACACATTACTCTGGGTGCTTCTAGGGATTGTTGTCACTTTATATGTGAGTTGCGTTGTCAGCTAAAATTTCGTCATGCGAGGCATGAAACGATGGTAATGGTATTCCCTTATCGAGTTTCATAACGAAGTATGAGGGGATTTTAGCTACAACCCTTCGGGACAGGGACGTTTTTTGACGCTACTGCGTTATGAATAGTTTATTTAGAATGTTAAATCTCACTATTCATGCCTTGTATCGCTAAAAAATGTCCTCTGTCGCAACCACTGATAAAATGACAGCAATCCCTTGGGTGGAGAATGCGGGTATATGGAGGCCTAACCCAAACTTTAAGGTAAAGAAAATGGCAGATTACAACGTAGGCATGCGCGACCTTCTACAAGCAGGCGCACACTTTGGTCACCAAACACGTTTTTGGAACCCAAAAATGCGCGATTACATCTTTGGTGCGCGTAACAAAATTCACATCATCAACCTTGAGCACACTGTTCCTGCGTTAAATGATGCTTTGAACTTTGCTAACAACTTGGCGAGCAAAAAGAACAAAGTTTTGTTTGTTGGTACTAAGCGCGCAGCTTCTGCAATCATCCGTGAACAAGCGCAACGTGCTGGTCAACCATATGTTGATCACCGCTGGTTAGGTGGTATGTTGACGAACTGGAAAACACTTCGCCAATCTATCAACCGTCTAAAAGACCTTCAAACTCAATCTCAAGACGGTACTTTCCTTAAGCTAACTAAACGTGAAGCTTTAGAGCGTACTCGTGAGATGGAAAAACTTGAACGCGGTCTTGGCGGCGTGAAAAACATGGGTGGTTTACCTGACGCATTATTCGTAATCGACGTTGATCACGAAGCAATTGCAATCAAAGAAGCAAAGAACCTTGGTATTCCTGTAATCGGTATCGTTGATACAAACTCTAACCCAGACAACGTAGATTACGTTATTCCGGGTAACGATGATGCGATCCGTGCAGTAACACTGTATGCTTCTGCTATGGCTGATGCGATTCTTGCTGGTAAAGAATATGCTCAATCACAAGCGAATGCACAAGCTAAAGCAGAAGAAGCTCCAGCTTCTGAGGCTTAATGCGTTTGACGCAAGCTTGTCATTTTTGCGACATGTGATGGTGGCAAAGTAAGCGTTATGTATGCAGGCGGCCCATGAGAACTCCTCTGGGCCGTTTCTGTTCTAAAAAGAATTCATTTTCTACCGAATTTAGGAGATAAACATGACTGCAGTTACAGCAAGCATGGTTAAAGAATTGCGCGATCGTACTGGTCTTGCAATGATGGAATGTAAAAAAGCTTTGACAGAAGCGGGCGGCGACGTTGAATTAGCGATCGATAACCTACGTAAATCTGGTCAAGCGAAAGCTGCTAAAAAAGCGGGTAACATCGCTGCTGATGGCGCGATCACGATTGCTCAAGAAGGCAACAAAGCACTTCTTTTAGAAGTAAACTGCCAGACTGACTTCGTTGCAAAAGATGAAAACTTTGCTGGTTTCTCTGCGAAAGTTGCGGCTGCTGCACTTGCTGCAAACGTAACTGATCCTGCTCAAATCGCTGAATTGAAACTAGAAGATGGTGCAACTGTAGAAGAAGCGCGTATCGCTCTTGTTCAAAAAATCGGTGAAAACATCCAAGTACGTCGTGCGAAAATTGTTGAAGGTGCTAACCTTGCAGTTTACAAACACGGTCTTCGTATCGGTGTTGTTGTTTCTTATACTGGTGATGAAGCAACTGGTAAAGGCTTGGCAATGCACGTTGCTGCGTTCAACCCAGTCGCTGTAAATGCTGAAGGCGTTTCTGCTGAGCTTATCGCGAAAGAGAAAGAAATTGCTGAAGCGAAAGCACTTGAATCTGGCAAGCCAGCAAACATCGTTGAGAAGATGGTTGTGGGTTCTGTCGAGAAATACTTGAACGAAGTTGTTCTTGAGCGTCAAATGTACGTAATCGACAACGACAAGAAAGTTGCTGACGTTCTTAAAGCAACAGGTACTACTGTAGCTGAATTCGTTCGTTTCGAAGTTGGTGAAGGTATCGAGAAGAAAGCTGAAATGAGTTTCGCAGAAGAAGTTGCTGCTGCTCAGGCTGCTGCTCAATAATTCGGTAACGAATTATAAAGAAGCTCCACTTTGTGGGGCTTTTTTTATATCTGCATAAAAATACAATAAGTCGAAAGCGGTAGTTTTTCTTGGAAAATGCGAGTTTGCTTAGAAAGTGCGCGTGATAAAATCAACGAAATTTAAAGAATTGAAAATCATTAATAGCGCATATAAAACCGACATGGGTATTGGGGCGATGATTGTCTTATTGATTGCTGTATATCTGTGTTGATACCTAACAAAACCAGTTTGAGAGGAGCTCCTCAACATAAAGTCAGCCAAGTCGCCACACCGATACTCATTTTAAAGCTATGTCTCAAGATGATCTCAATAAAATTCAGACTGCTTTTCAACATCATCAGGGTGATATTGGGGTTCGATCTTATCGAGCAATGATTGCAACGTTAGGTGATGATCATAAAGGATCACGCTATTAAGAGTTCATGCTTGAATGATCAAATTGTATTGGTGACATATAATATCGATTCCGCACCCGGCATTGGTGCGATTCAAAAAGGTGATATTGTCGAATTTTATAGTGAATATAAATAGCGAGAAGGGGGATGTGGCGCACTGGATGCATCATGATTGTGCCCGAAAACATGTGTATGGCCGGTTAAAACATCAAGGAAGAACCTATCAAGAAGGTTCTTCTCATTAGAAAAAATGAAGAATGCTGCTAAATGCTCTTCATGTCTCGTATCTGGCGACTTTTCCAGGAAGGTGCTACTTTAGCTAAATAAGCATCCATGCACCAAATCGGGCCAATAAGAAGGAATTGAAGGTCTTTAAAGAAAGATGGCTTTTTGCCTTCCACTTTGTGGCCATAAAACTGACCAATCCAGGCAAAAACAAATAGGCCAACATAAAAACCGGCACCGACTGGCAGAATCCAGATTAACCAGGCCATGATCAATGTTAAAGTAGCCATTGCAACTGCCAAAACAATATCTAGTCGGGCATAGAAAATAAAAGCCAGAGCTAGCAGAAGGGCGGTCAGTAAAGCACTAAAGTGCGCAATAATGCCAATAATCGAAAAATAGATAGTCGGTACGCAGACCCAGTGAATCAGCTTATTGGTTTTGTTTTGATGACTGTCACTATATTCATCCAGCCATTCAGATATTGTTTTCATTATTCGCTCCATTCCATGAATACGTTGTGCTTGCCTGAAAATATAAAGCAGAATCTAGGTTTGGTCAAAAGTTAATCGTGCCAGAACGTGAATTTTATTTGGCGAATTTGCAACATTCAAGCTGTAATGGACAGGTAGCCGGAGATAAGAGGAACTATAGATTGATTGTCATTTTTCTATAACTTGAAGTTAATAAAAAAGCCACATTACTGTGGCTTTTGGTTAAATGTATTGCAAGTTAAATCTTAAGAATTTGGACCAGCGACACGCTCAATACTGACATTGCCAACACCGGCATTGGTAATGCCGAGTTTCTTCGCTGCGCCATAAGATAAATCGACGACACGGTTACCATGGAATGGGCCGCGGTCATTGACTTTAACCACTACGCTTTTACCATTATTTCTATTGGTCACACGAATATAACAGTTCAATGGCAGGCTACGATGAGCAGCAGTCATTGCATTCATGTCAAAGGTTTCACCGCTTGCAGTTTTACGGCCGTGGAACTGGCGACCATACCAAGAGGCTGTACCTGTCTGACTGAACTTGCGTACAGTATTAGAAGCCACGGTATTCAGTTTTTCAATCACTGAAGGCTCTTCTGCAGGAATTTCAATTTTCGCTGCAATGGTTTCACGGCGAACTTTATCGCCAGAACGCTCAGTGATTGAAAGGCTGTTCAAATTGGTGAAATTTGAATTGAAGCTTTGAGCTTCTTTATTTAATACACGCGTTGCAAGGCGCGAATTGTCATTTTCGTGATTAAACGAAGATGACGGAACCATATCTGCCTGCGATTGCGTCAGTGTGACTATCGTGGCAATAGCCATAAAATACTTCAAAATTGAAGAATGCATCGAATCAACTCCTAACAGCATATCGCATGGATTTGTTCATAAGTAACTGAAAAACCATGTAAACACGCCTGATATTTAACTTATGCAACTACATTTAACGAAATGGATAATATTCATGCCTGCAATATCCTGTCTAGTATTTAATTAAAATAGTTTAAAAAAGAACTTAAAATAAACAATGAGTGATTAAAATATGATCAATATTGTAACACAATATTAAAATTGATCAATATTTGCTCATAATCACTCATAAAAATGTTGACTTTAATAATTTGTATTAAATTCTCATGTTAACGGCTAGTAATTTCTGTACCTAATAACCACAATGCAGTGGCATACATTCGGCTGCGATTATAAGTAGTAATCACTTGAAAATTTGGATAAGTAATATAGTAAATATGCCCATAATTTTCTTGTAATTGAATTACATTGACCAAGTCTAGATCGTCAATTTGAACAATAGGATTCATTGGGCTAATCCCTTGTGTTTTTAACACACCATATGGGCTAGGTTGAGTCAGATCTTTGGCAATTACCGCATCCGGGTTCGAGCCACTATAACGGGCCGGAAAAGCAATCGGTTGATTACGCTGCCAGCCATGCTGGGCTAAATAGTTGGCAATCGAGCCAATCGCATCTACTGCTGAATTACGCAGGTCAATATGTCCGTTACCATCGTAGTCCACGCCGAATTTTGGAATATTACTTGGCATGAATTGTGGATAACCGACCGCACCTGCATAAGAGCCGACGATAGAAGAAGCTGAAACGCCATCTTTATAAGACCAGGCAATTAATGCCGCCAGTTCATCTTGAAAATACTGGGCACGACGCTCATAACCAAAACCTAAGGTGGCCAGCGCATCACGGGTGACAAAAGAACCCTTATTGGTACCAAAGCCGGTTTCTACCCCTAAAATCCCGAGAATGATTGACTGTGGTACACCAAACTGCTGTTCAGCGCGATTCAGCGTTTCCGCATATTGCTGTTTAAAGCGCACACCGCGTTGAATGGTCGACTCAGCCAGAAAGTTGGTTTTATAAGAATACCAAGGCTTGCTTTCACCTGGACGATTCATAATATTGATGATATTGGGCAGGTTGCGCGCCCCGTTCATGGCTGAATCGACTTGCTGGGCACTCAGCCCATAATTTTGCATGGCAGTCTGTTTAAAACTGGCATAAGAGGGATGAGATTGGAAATCGTTGGCCAGACTGAAACTGCTGAGACCTAATGCGGTCAATGCGATTGAAAGCTGTTTAAATTTTTTATAAAAATTCGATTTCAACATCTTGGTACGATTTCCAATTTTTGATAAGTTGCGGGCAATGTTATTTGAATCATGCCATGAAAAAGATTGAGAAATTTTTTCAATCATGAGGCTGTAAAAACCAGATTAAAGATAACATTCGGATGATTAAGAGACCTAGATGCATATACAAAAATAGTGAAAGACTGGTTATTTTTGCGTCAGTTTGCCTTGTGGAGCTGCTTATCTGTAACAAGCTATTTCATTGAACATAAAAAAGCCTGACCGAAGTCAGGCTAATTTTAAAAAATCACTCTTAGATGATTCTATGCAGACCTATTCTGTATAGAACAAGGTGTCATGATATTCAGCCATGGCGCGAAGCTCATCCTTGTTCAGATTGAGAATGATTTTATCTGCAGCCATATTGATGGCCTTAATCACAGCAGAAGCACCAATATCTGCTGCCTTGCGTTTGATCATGCCAAGATCCAAGGTTTTATTAAAATCGACCATAAAGTGACGTACCGTCGCTTCACCAAACTGCTTATACAGGTTGCTAAACATTTGTTTGTCGATACTCTGACCGGCTTTTAGTTCCGCATAATGATGTTTTAAATTGGTCACCAGATTGGCATCCAGCGACTCACCAATACGGATTTGTCCTTCAGGGTCTTTAAACAGACTACGTTCAGAGAAAGCAATAGATTGCTTCACCACATCATTCGGCGCTTTACTCAATAACTGTTTCAGCAATACCGCCACAGTTGACTTGATATAGCCCGCCAGTTTTTCCGCAGTATCGCGCTTATCACTTGCAGGAAAACGACGCACCAGTTCCGTGAGAATCGCATCAATAATTTCATCATTAATCATCAATGCGGTTTTATCACGGAGTGGGTAAAGCGGCTCATTTGAATTTTTATTTTGTTGTGCAGTCTGAATTGTATTTAAAAGCTCTGCAGAAGGAATAAAACCAAAAAATGGCATTGTTAAACCTCAATGTTTTTATTGTCGCGCTAATCGAATAGGGCGAGGCATCCATGTTAAATCCGATACACGGCAAGGGTTGATATCCAATCCACCACGGCGTGTATAGGTTGCGTAGACCATCAGCTTTTCCGGTTTCAGTTGTTGCCAGAGATCGGCAAACATCTGCTCCACGCATTGTTCGTGAAAACCGTTATGCTGACGATAAGAAATAATATAAGCCAAAATACTCTTATAACAAGGTTTTTTGCCCTGATAGCGTATAAATACTGTACCCCAATCCGGTTGTCCAGTGACTGGGCAGTTACTTCTTAATAAATGTGAATACAGCTGGATTTCAACTTCTTCGGTATGGTTCGCATCCAGAGCCAAAAGACTCGCATCAGGATGATTTTCCAGACGTTCCGGAATTAGTTCATCAATGCAGATGCCTTCAGGCTTGGTAACTTCCAAGTCATCAACCTGAAATAAATCTAACGTAATCTCTGCGCCAGCCGCAGCAGATAAATCTTTTTCCACCGTGGCGATAAAGTCAGCTTGAGATTCAAATTTGGCAAAATTCAAACTATTAAAGTAGAGCTTGAGTGATTTGGATTCAATCAGATTCGGCGAAGAAGCAGGCAGGCTGATCCGTCCAATTGCGACTTGCGGCACACCGGCTGAATTTAACCAGGAAATTTCAAAAACATGCCACCAGTCGGTGCCTTGCTGAATCGCTTCAACATGTGCGTATTGTTCACGGGCAGGCGCGCGCGAAATTGGAAACAGAACATCCGGCTGATATTCTGTCGGGTAATTGGTGTCTTTACCAAGGAGAGATTGTTCTACACTCATTATTCACGCATTCCTGAACCACGGGAGAGTAAATGATAGGCCAATGCATAGAGCAGGCCGCAACATAAGGTGACCACTGCAAGTGAAACAGTTACATTGACATCGCTATGTCCTAAAATGCCATAGCGGAAGGCATTGACCATATACACCACAGGGTTGATCAAAGATAAATTTTGCCAGAATGGACTTAAGGCAGAAATTGCATAAAACACACCGCCTAAATAAGTCAGTGGCGTTAAAACAAAGGTCGGGATAATCGAAATATCATCAAAAGATTTGGCATAGACGGCATTGATAAAACCACCCAAAGAAAACAGCAGGGAGGTAATCAATACGGTATAAATCGTCACAAACCAGTTGGTAATGTATAGATCCGCAAAAAACAAACTCACGGCACTAACAATAATCGCCACCAGTACTCCACGAATCACACCGCCCAGCACATGTCCCCAAAGAATGGCATGCATCGGTACTGGACTCATGACCAGCTCTTCAATACTCTTTTGAAATTTTGAACTGAAAAAACTGGAAGAGACGTTGGCATAGCTGTTGGTAATCACGGCCATCATGATCAGACCGGGCACAATGAACTCCATATAGCTATAGCCGCCCATGTCTCCAATCCGCGAACCGATCAGATTGCCGAAAATCACGAAATACAAGCTCATGGTGATGGCAGGTGGTAACAAGGTTTGCGGCCAGATCCGCATAAAACGGCGGACTTCTTTATATACAATGGTATATAAAGCTACGCTGAGTTGATTAATGTTCATTGCGCAGCTCCATCCAGATTTTTTTCGACCATTTTGACAAAAAGCTCTTCCAGACGATTGGATTTGTTACGCATACTGCGTACCTGAATATTCTGTGATTCCAATAGCTGGAACAGATCATTCATGCTATGTGCCTTGTCCATGGTAATTTCTAAGGTCATCGGGTCGATTAAATTAAAACGTACCCCGATAATCTCCAGATGCAAAGGTTCAATCGGTGCTGCAAGATCAAAAATAAAGGATTCTTCATTCAGCTGACTTAGGAAGCTCTTCATGCTGGTGTCTTCTTTAATCACACCACGATCGATAATCGCAATGCGGCGACACAGCATTTCGGCTTCTTCTAAATAGTGGGTGGTGAGAATGATGGATGTCCCTTGCTCATTCATCTCGTTCAAAAACTCCCACATTGAACGACGTAATTCGATGTCGACACCCGCAGTTGGTTCATCCAGAATCAAAAGTTTCGGTTCATGCATCATGGCACGTGCAATCATCAAGCGACGTTTCATACCGCCCGACAGCATACGCGCCTGCGTTGCACGTTTTTCCCATAGGCCCAGCTTGGTCAGATAGAGTTCAGCCCGTTGCTGTGCAATTTTTTTAGGAATACCGTAATAGCCGGCTTGCGTCACCAGAATGTCGAAAGTTTTTTCAAACTGGGCGAAGTTAAATTCCTGAGGAACCACACCTAAACACTGTTTGGCTTGGGAGGGGTGGGTATCCAGGTTGTGACCGAAAATTTCGACTATGCCGGCGGTTTTTTTTGTTAATGAACTGATAATACCGATGGTGGTGGATTTTCCGGCGCCATTTGGCCCCAGAAGTGCATAAAACTCACCTTCTGGTACATTTAAGTTGATTCCTTTTAATGCCTGAAAGCCATTGCGATAGGTCTTTGACACATCTCTTAAGATCAGTGCATCAGTCATGAATATCTCAAATGGTGAAAAGTTGAGATATTGTGAGTGATCTTGGAAAATAAGCCAAGTGATTCACATGGAATTCTGTGTTGCTGTTTTGGAACATTGTATAAAGTCTAAGCATAAAATGACGAAGTTATAGATAGTTGCTTTACCTTATGATTTTTTTTGTTATGATGTGCATCGCGCGCTCATAGCTCAACTGGATAGAGTACAGGTCTCCGAAGCCTGTGGCGTGGGTTCGAGTCCCGCTGAGCGCACCATTTTCTTATTTCTTACAACATAAAAATCTCTTTAAATTAAATCTTTATACCAGATTGCTTTTCATAAAACTTTTTATTCAGTGCCACCATATAGATTGCATTGCTTAAATCGAATCTCAAACTCTGTCTTTTCACTTTATTTGATACTGCTCAAAAATAATCTTAAAAGTTTTCAGACAAACAAATGACATGCTCATTTTCTTTTACTTATTCTGATTCTATATTTTGATTTGATACGCTAATTCACAACGGCTTTGAATATTTTGAATACGAGAGCTGATTGCAATGCAGAGTACGACTCTTGAATATCTTGAGGATGAAATAACTCAAATGTTTTTAATAAACCGATTTTTGAACAGATTATTTGTTGAGTAAAATTCATTAAAATAATTTAAAAGTGAAAATATTAAAGTGATTATCCTGAAATAGATTATGCTATTCACCAAGCTTGAGTAGCTGGTTTCTGTATTTTTTTGGGTAAGCCATATGATAGAACTACGACATTTAAAAACACTGACAGCGCTAAGAGAACATGGATCACTGGTTGCAGCAGCAGGAGATCTCTGTTTAACACCTTCAGCTTTGTCTCACCAATTGCGCGAACTCGATCAATGGTTCGGGGTTGAAGTGGTCAATCGCCGTAGTCGCCCTGTGAGTTTTTCTAATGTAGGTTTACGTTTGTTGAAACTGGCTGATGATGTGCTACCACAAGTACAGATAGCGCAAAGTGATATCACACGTATTGTGCATGGACAGACAGGCCGTATTATATTCTCGTCAGAGTGTCATAGTTGTTTTGACTGGCTAATGCCACTTTTGAATCAGTATCGTATCCAATATCCAGATGTTGATTTGGATTTTGCTTCGGGCTTTGAAGCCAATCCGCATGAATTGTTACAAACGGGCGAGTTTGACTTGCTGATTACTGCCGATCCGATTGCACTCAAAGGTGTGGAATATTTCCCGGTATTTGAATATGAATCACGTTTGGTGTTGTCTAATACACATCCTTTAGTACGTGCCCAAGAGATTACGGTGCAGGAACTGGCAGAAGAAACATTAGTAACTTATCCGGTAGATAAGCATCGTCTGGATATCATGTCACGCTTGTTTATTCCTGCGAATATTTTGCCAAAACAGATTCGGACGACCGATCTGACTCAAATGCTGATTCAGCTTGTTGCCAGTGGTCGTGGGATTGCGGCATTGCCAGATTGGGTGGTAAATGAATATGAACAGAAGGGCTGGGTGACTTCGCGCCGTCTGGATTGTGTAGCCCCTGAAGGCTTACGCCGTACTTTATATGCAGGTTATCGAACTGAAGAAAAACAGAAAGATTACTTTGAGGGATTCTTAAAGCAGCTTGACCGATTCTCTAAAAAGCGGGCACAGTATTACACTTGATCCTAATCTCAAAGGAGCAGGCTCAATAATATGAATATTAAGGATTCTGTTCCTCTTCATCCTGATGTTGTTGACGGATTTGGTCTCTTTTTACCTGAGGGTCTTTATCTACGCCCAGCTGACCGCGCTGCATCTCTCGATCCTGTTTTTCTTGTGGGTCCAATTCCTCTTCTGGAAATTCTTCATTAATTTTTTCATCTGGATGAGTCATCGCAATATACCTTTTCTAGAAATATAGATTTGTTTTGATCGATTTAATATCGGGTTTGAGTACATTTGTTTATTGTATATGAGCGACTTTATTACACTGTTGTTTTATAACTGATTTGATTTTACAAATTGTGATGCTTATAAGTGTGTTTATACAGTACATTTTAAATAAAAATTAGTGCTTTATGTTCAAAATAACAATGGATTATATCTATAAGAAAATTACTTTTAATTCGGCTAATTACAGCGGTTCCTGTAGAGGTTCGCTAATTTCTGAGTAGCGCTTATTATTCTCAATAATTTAAAAAAATAAATTTTAAAAAACTGAATAAATTAATAAAGGATGATGTGAACACATATTGAGCTAAATTAACTTAAATTAAAATTTTATAGAAATCATATATTTATGCTAAAAATATTTTCTTCTAAAAAGAATAATATTTGGAAATTAATAAGCGTGAAATATCATAATTTAGTTTTGAAAAATGACAATTTAAATCTTGTATGAGTCTTCTTTTAGAAGTGTAAAGAGGGCTTGTAGGTCTGAAAAATGTTGCTATATTGAACTCATGGTAGGTCGTAAAACCAATAAGACGCTACCGATAAGTTGGACGGATCAATGACAGTTAGTTGAGTTTGATGTTGATCACCAAACAATAAATCTAGCACTAGCCATCCAACACAGAGCTCGCAGCAATGCGAGCTTTTTTAATGTCTGTTATAAAGCTTTGTTTAATGATTCCAGATGATTTCTTTTCTAATTGATTCCTATAAAAAAAGTTTACATTGCCAAATTCGCTAACATCTTGACCCTAAATAAGCGATTTAAGTGTGATATAAAAAATGGAAACTTAGGAAATAGAAAGGAGAGAGAAATGTCAAAGATTATTGATATAAAGGTGAAAGACCAATTTAGCAAGGTCATTGAGGCGAAAGCTTTATTACGTTCATTTGCAGAGCAACATCAGCATGATGCAATTGATCTGGTAAAAAAAATTGAACATATCGTGGTAGATGGCGAAACTATTTTACCGAGTATTGAACTGTTATTTGAAAGTCAAAAGTCTTCAAATATTTATAAAGTCGTAGAATAACTGGATCAATACGTTATACAAAGGTGAAAAAATTGAGTCCATCTATCCGATATTACAGGTTTAGCCATTAAAAACTCACCTTCCTGGTGAGTTTTTAATGAATGCAGAAAAGCAAAATTTATCCCCTATTAATAAAAAAGCCCACCGAGGTGAGCCAGAAATTAGATGTGCTTAAGTTGTACATTCACATCATATTTTTCAAATTCTTGCAGAATCTGTTTTAAGGTTTTCTGAGCGGTGATATGTTCGGGGCTTAAAGAAATTTCCTGACGAGTATTACTGTCAAAACATTCAATGGCTTGAATCAGCCAATGGTGCTCGATAGAGCTTTTTTGAATCACTACACGTCGCGGTTGTAAACTGTCACTGAGCTGGCGGGGCAGTACATAGGTAATTGCCAGTTGCACAAGTTCTAGTTCTTCAGCCGGACTTAAAAAGGTAATGACCCAATTGCCCACCTTGCTCAGTTGCATGGGGTTATCAAACGCATCGAATTCTAAATAATGTGGCATATAGCAACCAAGCGGATTTTAATGATCACTATATGGCGAGATTTTCAGGTTTTTTCTATCCCGCTTAAGTCTGATATTTCAGGCTTTAAATTTAGAGATAATGTAAATATAATATAAAATCAATTACTTATATTTGAAATCTAAATCTGCTTGATTGCTAAAGTCACTCATTTAAGAGTTTAAAAGACTAAGACATGCTTATTCATGAGCTTGATTTTGCTGTAATTGTGCCAAAGAAAAATTGATCTGTTTTAGAATGTGATTCAATTCTTGCGGAGGAAGTCGGCTTTCCTGCAATGAGGTGATCCACTGTATTTGGCACATTTTTAAACTGCGCACATCCTGTACCTGTAAAATATGCTGAATTTGCTGTTTGGCCATCAAGCCACAATATTTTTGTAAGCTTTCCATCATCATATATTTGAGGTCTTCAAAAGATAAAGCTTGCGGTTCGGGTAGATGGGGTTGATTGTCTGGATTTGTTTCAATAGATGAATTTTCTTGCAGCTCTTCGATAGGAACTAGGAGGTTTTTGCGGTTCTCGGTTACACAAGGGACGGGCAGAGGTGAATTTAAGGGACGGTAAATCTCGGAATGCGCCAAATTGATTTTGGTATCGACTTCTATGCCGGTCTGATGTGGACTGTTTGATATTATGCTGGTGTGAGCCGGAACAATTAAATCCATTTCACAAAGTTGCTCTAAAAGCTCGGCGGGAGCTAGTTGCTGCTTTAATCTCTCATGTAACAGATCAAAATCTTTGCTGCCGATTAGCACCAATAAGCGGCGTTGGCGTGCGGTCAAGGGGATAGAGCGATTCTGTAGCACCTCGACCCCACGTGGAGTTTTATAAAAATGCATCATAGCTGAATGAGTTGTTCACTAAATTCAGCTAGAGCATAGTCTGGGATAATTACAATAATATGAAGAATATATTAAAAAACAGATACTTGTTTTAAGGGGTTTAAAGCGTGCTAATCGCTGTATTTTCGAGAGCCTTACGCAAATAAGGATCCAGTTCATCTTGGCGCAATAGCCATTGCACATAGTCGGCAGGAAGCTCTGCAATTGCGCTACCGCGATGTTTACCAAAGTTAATCGTACGTGGAATTCGGGCATCTTCAGAAGCATCGAACAGCTCCTGCATACTGTTAATTTTCAGGTGGTGTACGATATGCATCAGGATGTTGGCAGTTAAAATAATATCCATATCGGCACGATGCGCTTTACGGATCATTTCACGTGCTCGTTCACTGCCTTTGGTAATCATATAAATCAGTGCAGAAATATTATGTGCTTCTGCATCTGGCCAGACCCGACGTGCTAAAGCCAGTGTACAAATCGCTTTAATTTTCGAGGTATCTACCCCACATTTTTCGACGGCACGAACGTCATAATCAATATTATGACCAATCATATAAATCGTTTCATCTGGCAGACGAAAAGTACTGTAATGTGGCTGACCTTCCAGATCAGATTCCAGAATATGATGCACCGCCATGGCGGCAAAAGAAATGGGTTCGTCACATGAATAGAGCTGATCAAACAGGCGGCTTTTATCCATACTGATTTTATGGTCTACAATTGCGACAGGCGCATAGGCAACTTCAATGGGTTGACCATTTAAAGTATGCGTTTCGGTATCAAGAATAATGGCCTGCATGCGTTGAGCACCATAAAAGAAGAGACAGACTCATATTAACGATAAATTGGGAAAAAGATTAGGCTGAATATTAAAAAATATACTTTTTAGCGCAAAGAATGCTGTTAATAAATCCAATTTTGCTGCAGGTTAAGGTTCAGAACTCTCATGCAGGAAAAGATTTAGCGGTACACCTGAAATGTTCTAAGGGTTAACACGCAGTTGCTGTTCTAGGTTTATAGAGGATAAAAAGGTAAGCGGAACTTAGCTTGAATCTCATTTTAAAATGCTTGCAGAGCGCTCGAGAAAACCAGTCTTTTCACATTTCAAGCAAGACTAGATGGTGAAGGAATAAAAAATGCTCAAAATTTTAAAAGTTAAAAACTTTAACGCCAATTCAATAATTTGATTTTACTTAAATTGGTCATGATTTCTAAAGGCTGGAGTAATATTTATAAAAAACTGCAGAAAGTTCATGATCGAAAATGCAAAACTTCATGCTACAATACGCGCCAATCTTAGCACGGCTTAAAAGCCCTAAATCAATAGGACCTCGCTAATGTTTGCCAATATCTCTATTGCTGAATTTGATCCAGAATTAGCTCAAGCAATCTCGAATGAAGATGCTCGTCAAGAAGCTCATATTGAGCTAATCGCTTCTGAAAACTACTGCTCACCAGCAGTCATGGAAGCTCAAGGTTCAAAACTCACTAACAAATATGCGGAAGGCTACCCAGGTAAACGCTACTATGGCGGTTGCGAATACGTAGACGTGATCGAACAATTGGCGATTGACCGTGCTAAAGAACTCTTTGGTGCTGATTATGCTAACGTTCAGCCACATGCTGGTTCACAAGCAAACTCAGCGGTTTACTTAGCGCTTCTTAACCCTGGCGATACAGTTTTGGGTATGAGCCTTGCTCACGGTGGTCACTTGACTCACGGTGCAAAAGTAAGCTTCTCTGGTAAAACATATAACGCGATTCAATATGGTTTAAACCCAGAAACTGGCGAAATCGACTATGAAGAAGTTGAACGTTTAGCGGTGGAACACAAGCCACGTATGATCGTTGCAGGTTTCTCTGCATACAGCCAAATCGTAGACTGGCAGCGTTTCCGTGACATCGCGGACAAAGTGGGTGCTTACCTGTTTGTTGATATGGCGCACGTTGCAGGTCTGGTTGCTGCTGGCGTTTACCCAAGCCCAGTGCAAATTGCTGACGTAACAACGACCACGACTCACAAAACACTTCGTGGTCCACGTTCTGGTTTAATCCTTGCGAAAGCAAACGAAGAAATCGAGAAAAAATTACAGTCTGCTGTATTCCCGGGTAACCAAGGTGGTCCTTTGGTTCACGCGATTGCAGCGAAAGCGATCTGCTTTAAAGAAGCGATGGCGCCTGAATACAAAGAATATCAAAAACAAGTTGTGGTGAATGCAAAAGCCATGGCTGAAGTGCTAATCGCTCGTGGTTATGATATTGTGTCTGGCGGTACTGAGAACCACTTGTTCTTGTTGTCGTTAATCAAACAAGATATCACAGGTAAAGAAGCAGATGCCTGGTTAGGTGCTGCTCACATTACTGTGAACAAAAACTCTGTACCAAACGATCCACGTTCTCCGTTCGTGACTTCAGGTATCCGTATCGGTACACCTGCAGTGACAACCCGTGGTTTCGGTGAAGCTGAAGTACGTGACCTTGCGGGCTGGATTGCTGACATTCTGGATGCGAAAGGTGATGAAACGGTCATTAACGCGGTGAAAGCGAAGGTTGAAACTGTATGTGCTAAATTCCCAGTTTATGCATAATCGGTTTTAATCGGAAAGGAGCTCCCAACCGGGAGCTTTTTTTATAGCTGTTAAAATGACGAGAAAAAATCAGGATTTGGTTTAGCGCAATTCGAGTTAAACTATATCTATATCGCACCATGATTCAGGCCTAATATTTAATAGCTGATGTTGATAGGACAAGAAAATGAGTCATCAACAAAATCATATTGCGTTTTTCTGAATCTGGCTTAAAGTTTTTTATAGACCAATCTCATTTTTAAATATTTAAAAGAACTGATTTATTCATTGCCAGCTTTTTAGATCCACCCTGTACATTCTGCTTAGTACCTGAAAATTTTTATGCAAATTTCAGACGAGCTCAGGTGTTGGTGCAATAAGCGCTGTGAGTGAGATCATTTTCTTTAAATCTGAACATTGTATTTATAGGAATCATTCAAATATGGGCACAACCTGTATTTGGTGTTCCTGTTGGCTGTTGATTCATTAATTTTTTATTTAGGTATCTAACAAAGGTAATCAGGATGAATAAAACCACTATTATTTTATCTCAGCAGGATTTAGATCGTCTGGAAACCATGCTTGAGCATCAGACCAAGCTGAGCGAAACCATGATTCGTCTGGAAGATGAACTGGCACGTGCTGAAATAGTTGGCCCCGCGGAGATCGCAAGTAATATTGTCACCATGCATTCGCGTGTGTTACTGACTATTGCACCGTCTCCAGAGCCTGTGGAAGTCACACTGGTTTACCCACATGAGTTTAAAGGTGATAAAGGTCAGGTAAATGTGATTGCACCGATAGGCGCAGCCATTCTGGGCTTAGCCGAAGGTCAAACCATTGAATGGCCACAACCAGATGGCCACACCATGAAAGTGACCATTGAAAAAGTGCTTTATCAGCCAGAGAGTACCGGGGATTATCTCTGATATTGTCTTGAACGCATGCTCAAAAGCCATAGTAATATGGCTTTTTTCATCTATGATTTATGATTGATGTTCAAGAGTTTCATCAGACTAAGCTAGCAGTACAGCAAAATTTATCAAACACATTTGCTTTCATTGCAAAAAATATAATTAAAATAAAGATAAAACATGGATTTAGTTAAAGTGATGTAACGAATTTCTGGATAAATATACACAACGTGGTCTGTTTTTTTGCTACATTCGAGGATATTCAAGATTTTTATTTAATCTCTCTAAAAGGATACAGTCTTCGTCATGTCGCGATTTGAAGCTTTACCCGCCTTGACTGACATGTCTTTTGATCGTGAAGAAATACTGGCGATCAAACGTAATGAACTTGTGCCTGTACTGAGCCATCAATATGGACTGAATCATTATGCGGATTCTCTGATTCAGGCACAATCGGTGTTATTAAATGGGGTCGATCCGCATTTGACCCAACAGCTGAGCCAGACCATTGAGCAATTGATTCAGGCTTTGGCAGAATCTAAAAAATATCTGAAAAAACGTAAATTTAATGCACTACAAAAATGGCTTGGGATCGATCTGGATTATGGTTCGAGTCAGGTTGAATATTATCAGCGACTGGACCGTTTACTCGATCAAGCAGATCACCTAAGTCGTAAGTTACAGATTGAAATCCAGAAATCTCAGGCCCGTTTTCAGCAGCTTTTGGGTCTACGTGAGCAGATGGCCAAGCATATTGTCGCGGCAGACGAGTTTTTATCAGAATATCCGCTGTTCATCAAAAACCAGCATCCACTGGATAATTTTTCTGAGCGGCTTTCCAAGAAAATCAATACACTGCGTACCTTGCAAAGCAGTAATGACATTGCCATTACCCAGATGCAGCTTTCACAGCAGCTGTCCTTTAGCTTATTAGACCGCTTTAAAGAAGCGCAACAGGTCTTGATTCCGGCCTGGCAATATCATGTCCAACAAAGCCAGAGCAAGCACTCGACAAGTGATCTGGAAAAACTTGATAATAGCCGTGAAAGTCTGATTAAAACGTTAAAAAAATCCCTCGAGAAACCCTCGAAAACATAACAATATAAGGTGAACCATGACCAAGTCTGATTTAGTAAATTTACCTGTTGAAAGCTCGAATGAACTGGTCGAACAAAAATTTCAGCAAATGGATCTGAAAGAACTGGGCTTGCAACCTGCTGACTTTCAGGAAGTACTGGCAGCACGTAAAGAATTGCAGGATATGAGTCATAACAGCGTGGCTGAGTATGGTAAAAATATTGCGACCAAAACCTCGACCTATACTGATGAATTACTGAATCTGGTCCAAAATAGAGATCTGGATGCGACAGGGCAGAAACTGAATCAGGTGGTGCAGGTGGCCCAGCAACTGAATACCAGCAGCATTTTAAGTCAAAAGAAAAGTTCAGGTTTTTTTGGCAATCTCCTTAGCAAGTTCAAAGGTGCAAAAGGCAACTTTGATGCACATTTCAATACCACCAAAGAGCAGCTCGATGTGCTGGTCAAAGAAATTGAAACCTCGCAGTCCGGTTTGAAAGCGCGTGTAGATACCCTGGATAAAATGTTTGACGGGGTACAGGATGAATATAAACAGTTAGGCGTACATATTGCAGCCGGCCGTTTACGTGAGCAGGAGCTACAGCAGGAAATCTCCGCTTTAACCGCTTTGCCGCAAGATCAAACCACAACACAGAAAATTTATGATCTGAACCATCTGGCCAATAATCTGGAAAAACGGGTCAGCGATTTGCAGGTTTTGCAGCAATCTGCCATGCAAACCTTGCCGATGATCCGGATTATCCAGTCCAACAACCTGATGCTGGTCGACAAGTTTTATGCCATTAAAAATATTACTTTACCGGCATGGAAAAACCAGATCAGTCTGGCCATTTCTCTGAGCGAACAAAAAAACAGTGTCCAGCTGGCCAATACCATTGATGATGCCACCAATGAACTGCTGCGCCGTAATGCAGATCTATTGCATCAGAACTCTGTCGATACCGCAAAAGCCAATCAGCGCTCCGTAATTGATATCGAAACGCTTGAACATGTGCAAAACACCCTCATTAAAACAGTCAATGATGTGATACAGATTCAGAAAGAAGGTGTACAAAAACGCACAGAAGCAACCGTGCGTTTAAAGGCTTTACAGGATAATCTGAATCACTTGGTGATTGAATCAAGTACGAGCGGATCAAAGCCCAACTAAATATTGTGGTTGAAGATCTAAAAGGAGTAAAGATTGCCTCCCTTAGATGAATATGCGGTGTCTCCTGGTGAGATCAAGCAAGGCGTGGTTGCGCTCAAGAAACGTCAACGCAATTTGATGTTATTGGGTATCACCAGTTCTACGGTATTTATTGCCTCCATCATTGGTCTGTTTTTTCAGCAGGAACTGGTCTATGGCTTTTTTGGCCTGAGTACCGAAGTGCAGCAGTTACATTTACCGGTCAGTGTAGATGCCACGCTGGCCAGCATTGGTGATAGTCCGGATTATTTTTTTAGTTTGCTGAGCTGGTTTGGCTGGCTGATTATTAAAATTTTTGCTTCTTTTATCGGTGCATTTTTTATCATTGGCCTATTAAAGAAACTGCGTTTCTTTTATGTGCGCTTTCAGTCTTTTGTGCTGAAATTTGTCGCTTGGCTAATTGTCTTTATCGTGATCTGGTCGGGATTAACTTACTGGCAGCATGATTTACGGAATGACCGGCATGATGCTTATCAGCAGGTGGTGTATTACGATAGCAATATCAATGACAGTGAAATTGCACGATACCTCGCCGATTCAGAGATTGCCGCACCGGTAAAATCTTATTTACTGGCACAAACAGCACTTTTGCATAAACCGCAAGATTTATCGGCTGCAAAACCTTATGTATTCAATCTGGTAGAAGCAGAAAAGCAGGATGCAAAATTTGAGCAATATGGCTTTAAGCCGGAACAACTCTGGACCATGCAGCAACAGATCTATGGTCAAGCCATGACACCGGTTGCCAAGAGTGTAAATACGCAAGTACAACAGGCAAACCAGTTGAGTCAGATCACCTATCTGGTGATTATTGGAGTGGCCATTTTATCGGCATTTCTGAGTTTGGTTCTGTTCTTCTTGGCCAATTCAATCAAAGGCCGATCCTTGCGTATCGAGCAACGGATAAATTAATATTTTAGAAATGCTCCTGTTTAGGAGCATTTTTTATCTGCTGATGAAACAATATAAAAATTAAAAGTTGAAATACCAAAAATAATTATCAAACCAATGATCTAAAAAAACGATTTATAATATAAAAACAAACTGTTTTACCTATTTTGATTTATGCATTAATATCGCTTTATCAAATAAATATTTATTCCTTTGGAGACGTTAGCCATGTTAGACCAAAATACTTCAGCCCAATTAAAAACACTACTCGAACGTCTGGAAAGCCCGATTGAACTGGTTGCGACTTTAAATGATTCCGACAAATCTGCAAAAATCAAAGAACTGGTAGAGGAAATCGCTGCATTATCTGATTTAGTCACTGCGCGTTTTGATGGCCAGAACCAACGTGCACCAAGCTTTGGTATTGCCAAAGCAGGTGAAGAACCACGTGTCTACTTCGCAGGTCTGCCAATGGGGCATGAATTCACCTCACTGATTCTGGCTTTACTACAAAGCTCTGGTTATGCACCGAAAGTATCTGCTGAAGTTTTAGAGTCGATTAAAGGCTTAGGGATCAAATCTGATTTTGATGTATTTGTATCACTCAGCTGCCATAACTGTCCGGATGTGGTTCAAGCCTTAAACCTGATTGCAATTTACAACCCGGGCACAACAGCCACCATGATTGATGGGGCATTCTTCCAGGATGAAGTGGAAGAACGCAAAATCATGGCGGTGCCGATGGTGTTCCAGGACAACCAGCATATCGGTCAGGGTCGTATGACGTTGGAAGAAATCATGGCAAAACTGGATACCAACTCTGCAGCAAAAGAGGCTGAAAAGCTCAATGCCAAAGACGCCTTTGATGTACTGGTGATTGGTGGTGGTCCTGCAGGTAATACATCTGCAATCTATGCAGCGCGTAAAGGTATCCGTACAGGTATCGTGGCTGAGCGCATGGGCGGTCAGGTCATGGACACCATGGACATCGAAAACTTTACCTCGATTCAAAAAACCCAAGGTCCCAAGTTTGCTGCTGAAATGGAAGCACATGTACGTGAATACGGTGTTGACATCATGAACCTGCAACGTGTCTCTAACATCAAAGGTGCAGATGAAACAACGAATGGTCTGGTAGAAGTGACTTTAGAGAATGGTGCCAAACTGGAATCGAAAACAGTCATCCTGTCTACAGGTGCACGCTGGAGAGAAATGAACGTTCCGGGTGAACAGGAATACAAAACCCGTGGTGTGGCCTACTGCCCACACTGTGATGGTCCATTGTTCAAAGGCAAACGTGTTGCGGTAATCGGTGGGGGTAACTCTGGTGTTGAAGCTGCGATTGATCTTGCAGGGATTGTAGAGCATGTGACTTTGGTTGAGTTTGATAGCAAGCTTCGTGCGGATCAGGTATTGCAAGACAAATTAACAAGCTTGCCAAACACCACGGTAATTAAAAATGCCTTGTCGACTGAAGTGGTGGGTGACGGTTCACAAGTGACTGCACTGAAATACAAAGACCGTGTAACAGATGAAGAGCACACTGTTGAATTGGCTGGTATCTTCGTACAGATTGGTTTGTTGCCGAATACCGATTTCTTAAAAGCAACAGCGGTAGAACTTTCAAATCGTGGCGAGATCCTGATTAATGAGCGTAACGAGACCAATGTGAAAGGTGTATTTGCGGCGGGTGACTGTACTACTGTTCCGTATAAGCAGATCATCATTGCCACCGGTGAAGGCGCGAAAGCATCACTGTCTGCATTTGATTACATCATCCGTTCAGGTCAGTAAAAAATAGCACCAAGGTTCCCCAAAACCTTGGTACTCGATCTCGATTATCTTTGTTATACCTTTTTATAGGAACTCCGGACGCTAACACCAGAGTTCCTTTTTTTATTGTTATATTTGCTTCCTTTTTTAGATCAGCCAGAAGCATCCCCAATTGCTTCTGGCTGTTTCTTTCCTCTGTACTGTTTTTGTTTTGACTCTTATTATTCAGCCTTCCCCAAGGTTGTCTTTATTCAATGCAATATTTATTCCAATGCTTGATCAGTACTTAAGACTGGAACAAATTCAAGACTTTAAATTTTTCTAACAGTTGCTCTTGCGTCTCTACATGCTCAGGATGTGGCACAATGCACTCAATTGGGCATACATCTACACAGGTTTGGCGCTCATAAAAGCCGACACATTCCGTACAACGGTTCACATCAATCTCATAGACTTTCGCACCCTCATAAATCGCATCATTTGGACATTCTGCTAAACACATATCGCAATTGATGCATTTGTCGGTAATCAGCAGCGCCATGTTTAACTCGCCTGATAAGCCAGTGACGATGCCGAAATATCTATAGTCGATGTCGGCAGATTGCGGATGAGCAGTGCATATTGCATATCTACATCTGCTGGAACCGGAATCTCGACGATATGACCTGAGCCTTTAGCCTCAGAAATCAGATTGCCTTTTTTGTCTTTCATTTCGGTTAAAACAAAGCTGATATTGCCTTGAGTCGTCATCAGCTCTAAGGAATCACCCACGACAAAACGGTTTTTTACATCAATTTTGATGGAGTTACCGTTACGTTCTAAGACTTCACCGCAGAACTGTTGATGGTCAAAACTTGAAGAGCCATTTTCATAATTGTGATATTCACTGTGCACATGACGGCGCAGGAAACCTTCGGTATACCCACGATTGGCCAGACCTTCTAATTGCGTCATCAATGCTGGGTCAAATGGTTGGCCCGCAAGCGCATCATCAATGGCCTTACGATAGATTTGTGCGGTACGGGCACAGTAAAAATAGGATTTGGTCCGGCCTTCAATCTTCAAGGAATGTACCCCGACCTTGATCAGACGATCGACATGTTGTACCGCACGTAAGTCTTTAGAATTCATGAAATAAGTGCCATGTTCATCTTCTTCGGCAGCAAACATGTCTTCATCATTACGCTGTAATAATATCGGTTCATCAAATTGATGCTGTGCTTGCATATGTGCTTCGTCGGCATCTTGAGAGCAGCAGCCTGAATCCAGATTTTTCACCGGAATCACATCACCAGTTTCATCTTCCTTCGCATCCAGAACTTTGTATTCCCAGCGGCAGGCATTGGTACACGCACCCTGATTGGCATCACGTTTATTCATGTAACCAGACAGCATGCAACGGCCGGAATAGGCCATGCACAGCGCACCATGTACGAAAACCTCAATCTCCATATCCGGTACTTGCTGTTTAATCTCAGCAATTTCTTCAATCGATAATTCACGTGACAGAATCACGCGCGTGAGTCCCATATTTTTCCAGAATTTTACCGTTGCCCAATTCACTGCATTGGCTTGCACAGACAGATGAATATCCATTTCTGGAAAATGTTCACGCACCATCATGATCAGGCCCGGATCAGACATGATCAGCGCATCCGGCTGCATCGCCACCACAGGTTCCAGATCACGAATAAAATTTTTCAGTTTGGAATTATGCGGCTGGATATTGACGACCACATAGAACTTTTTACCTAGCTCATGGGCTTCTTGAATGCCAATCGCCAGATTGTCATGATCAAATTCATTATTACGAACGCGCAAACTATAACGCGGCTGACCTGCATAGACTGCATCTGCACCATAGGCAAAGGCATAGCGCATATTTTTCAGTGAACCGGCAGGTGAGAGGAGTTCAGTAACGGTCGTCAGGCTCATGATGGAATCGAAAGACATATAAAAAGTACGGTTTTATTCTAACCATCTAAAATTTGGATTCAACCCAGTAAATTACTCGGAAATAAGCAATTTAGAATAAAAAGAATGTTTTATTTTGAGTGAAATGAAGCACTAAAATTATTCAATATTCAATTATTTTCAGTCTGTTCGAGCATTTTTAAAATCTGGCAATGATCAATGGTGGTCGGGATATTACAACTTTTTCGAAGTGCAATCAGTTGTTGTTCGAATAGCTGTAATTCCCTAATTTTTCTGGAGATATCTTCTAAATGCTGGTCAATGAGCTGATTCACTGCACTGCATTCCTGCTGCGGATTCTGTTCGAGTTTAATCAGGGCTTCAATCTCTTTTAAGGACATGTCCAAAGCACGACAGCGTTTGATAAAAAGCAGCCTTTTCAGGGCTTCTTCACCATAATAACGATAGCGATTACTTGCTCGAAAATTCGGCTGTATCAAGCCTTTCTTCTCATAAAAGCGAATGCTATCTGTGCTTAAAGCAGTCTTTTTGGCTATTTCTGAAATTAAATAGACTGACATTGCTCGCTCCTGCTTGACCTTGGAGTTAGTCCATAGTTTCTAATTATTTTAACTCATTTTTTGCACGAAAGTATGGAAGATCAACATGGCCTGTAGCTGTAGTCATGAACCTGCTCCACCCAAACCTGACAGTAAGTTTAGAACAGCGTTATGGATTGCCTTGGTGGTGAACCTGACTTTATTTGTGGTAGAACTGATTGGTGGGGCCTATGCACATTCATCGGCTTTGTGGGCAGATGCCTTGGACTTCTTTGGTGATGCCGTCAATTATGGCGTCTCTTTGGCGGTCATCGGTGCAAGTCTGTACTGGCGCGCAACAGTCGCCTTGCTCAAGGGAATGACCATGGCCTTATTTGGCTTGGTGATCATCGGTAAAGTCATTTATGCCTATCTGCAAGGCATTCCGCCAGAGGCACTGACCATGGGCTTGATTGGTGTGCTGGCATTGCTGGCAAATGTATTTACGGCAGTCATTCTTTATGCCTTTCGTGAAGGTGATTCCAATATGCGGTCAGTCTGGCTGTGTAGCCGAAATGATGCCATTGGCAATGCTGCCGTGATTCTGGCAGCAGTCGGGGTTTTTGGTACAGGCAGTCTGTGGCCAGATATAATAGTGGCGATGATTATGGCGAGTCTTGGTTTAACTGCGGGTTATCAGATTGTGAAGCAGGCACTGGCAGAACGGGCATTAGGACATGAGTCAGCCTGATTCTGAATATTTAAGTTTAATCCTAAAAAAGCTGCTTAACGGGCAGCTTTTTTATGGCCTGTATGTTTTAAATAGATGAAAAATAAAGCTTTACAAATCCACTAATTTTAGAAAGAATCATCCGCGAAATTTATAGAATAGCGATATAACTTAACCATTTAATTTTTATTGTTTTTGAGGGGGGACAATGAACTTCATAAAACTACTTTCACTTGCGGCCATGGTGCTGATGACGGGCTGTAGCTCTATGGTCATCACTTATGATGCCACCGGTCAGGTGATTGGATCATGTAAAGCAACCCGCGGTCTGCTTTCAACTGCAAGTGCCCATTGTGGTGGTTCAGGTAATGCGATGGGTGTGAATTACAATAGCGTGGATGCCAAGACGGGTTTGTTGCCAGCACTGCCAAGTCAAAACCAGATTAATTAGGACTTACGCACTATTATTTATAGATTCTCTGTGGTAGCAGATGATTTTTATCGAGAATAAAGTCATCAATGAAGTTTTTGATAACTGGTCTAAATAATTTCTTCTGCCAACGATATACATTTTC